>DAOUID010000316.1:0-4164 GCA_034428315.1 Dehalococcoidia bacterium | reverse complement strand
ACCCGCTGCACCTGCTGGAGATCGTGATGCCGTGCTCGGGGGGCGCAGGGGTGGTGGTGACGACGCTGGAGCGGGCGCAGGAAACGGGTCTGCGGCCGGTGATGGTCAGCGGCTTCGGGGAGCACATCACGCACAAGTCGATCACCTACGCACCCTCGCTCACGCAGATCCCGGTCGTGGCGGCGGCGGACCGCGCCTTCGCGATGGCGGGCGTGGAGCGGGAGGGGATCGACGTGGCCTCGATGTACGACTGCTACACGATCACGGTGCTGGTCACGATCGAGGACTCGGGGTTCTGCGCAAAGGGGGAGGGGGCGCGGTTCGTGGAGGAGCACGACCTGCGCTTCGGCGGGGACTGGCCGCTGAACACGCACGGGGGCCAGCTGGGGATGGGCCAGGGTGGGGCGGCGGGGGGAATGTCGCACGTGGTCGACGTGGTGACGCAGCTGCAGGGGCGGGCGGGGGCCCGGCAGGTGGGGTCGGCGGAGCGGGGCTACGTGACCGGGACTGGGGGCTGCATGTCGGAGCAGGTGGCGCTGGTGCTGGAGGGGGCCTGATGGCGGAGCCGCCGCCGCGCATCCTGCCGAGGCCGACGGCCGCAACGGCGCCCTTCTGGGAGGCGGCGCGGGAGCACCGCCTCCTGCTGCCTCGGGCAGACGACGGCGAGCCCTACTTCTACCCGCGGGCGTTCAGCCCCGGGAGCCTCGCACCGGGGACGGAGTGGGTGGAGGCGAGCGGGCGGGGGGTGCTGTACTCGTACACGGTCGACCGACGGGGGACGGCGCCGGCGTTCGCGGCGCGGGCGCCGTACGTGATCGGGATCGTGGAACTGGAGGAGGGGCCGCGCATGACGACGAACATCGTGGAGTGCGCAGTCGAGGACGTGCGCATCGGGATGGCGGTGGAGGCGGTGTTCGAGGACGTGGACGACGAGGTCACGCTGGTGCAGTTCCGGCCAGCGTAGGGCTTCACCCCGGAGAGGTGCGGGGGCGCGTATCCTGCCCGCCACGCGGCGCGGCGGCGGGATGACCGCCGGGGAGGGATCGCCATGGCGACGGTGGTCGAGCGTATCAAGGTGATCGATGCGGACAGCCACATCTCGGAGCCGGAGGACCTCTGGACGAGCCGGGTCTCGCGCCAGAAGTGGGGCGACCTGGTCCCGCACGTGAAGTTCGACCCGGAGATCAACGAGGACCGCTGGTACATGGGGGGGCACCGGGCCGTTCCGACAGCGAGCGCGGCCATGGCGGGCTGGACGGACCCGCCGCCGAAGCACCCGCCCTCCCTGCCGCAGGCCGACCACGGCGCGTTCAGCGTGGGGGAACGGCTGCAGCGCATGGACGAGTACGGCATCCACTCGCAGGTGATCTACCCAAACGTGGGCGGGTTCGGCTCTGGGAACTTCCTGCGGCTGAAGGAGCCGGAGCTGATGGCGGAGTGCGTGCGCGCCTACAACGACTTCCTCATCGAGTGGACGGCGCCGGCGAGCGAGCGGTTCATCCCCATCATGGCGACGCCGTTCTGGGATGTGGACCTGTGCCTGGAGGAAATGCGGCGGGCGGCGAAGCAGGGGCACAAGGGCGTGTTGATGACGAGCCAGCCGCACTTCTTCGGCTTCCCTCACCTCACCGACCCGCAATGGGATCCGCTGTGGGCGCAGGCGCAGGAGCTGGGACTCTCCATCAACTTCCACATCGGCTCGGGCGACCTCTCGGCGATCCGCGACACGGACGTGAACAACGGCCGCCAGGCGGCGTTCGCCAAGGCAACGGTGCAGATGTTCCTGGACAACTCGACCGCCGTGATGGACGTGATACTGTCGGGCATCTGCCACCGCTTCCCGAACCTGAAGTTCGTATCGGTTGAGAGCGGGGTGGGCTGGGTGCCGTTCCTGCTGGAGGCGATGGACTGGCAGTGGGTGAACAGCGGCTGCCGCGAGGAGCACCCGGAGATGGACCTGCTGCCGAGCGAGTACTTCAAGCGGCAGTGCTACGCCTGCTTCTGGTTCGAGCGGCGGAGCGCGCTCAGGGCGATCGAGCAGATCGGGGCGGACAACATCCTCTACGAGACGGACTTCCCGCACCCGACGAGCATGTCGCCGGGGCCGAATACCCAGGCGATTTACCCGAAGGACTTCATCGAGCAGGAGTTGAGCGGCCTGCCCGAGGACGTGCTGCGCAAGATCCTGCACGACAACTCGGCGGCCGTGTACGGGGTCGCGTAGTGACGCAGGTCGAGCCGCGGGTGGACTGGGATGCGGCCTTCGAGGAGGCGCTGGGCATCCTGCAGGAGTACCTGCGCATCGACACGTCGAACCCGCCGGGGCGGGAGCGGCTGGCGTGCGACTTCCTCGGAGGGATCCTGGAGCGCGAGGGGATCGCGTACGAGCTGTTCGATCCGGGCGACGACCGGGTGTCGCTGCGGGCGGTGCTGGAGGGCGACGGCAGCCGGCAGCCGCTGATGCTGCTGAACCACACGGACGTGGTGCCGGTGGAGCGCGAGTACTGGGACGAGGAGCCGTTCGCGGGGATCATCCGGAACGGGGAGATCTGGGGGCGGGGGACGCTCGACATGAAGGGGCTGGGGGTGGCGGAGCTGCTGACGGTGCTGCTGATCAAGCGATCGGGCATGCCCCTGGCGCGGGACATCGTGTTCCTGGCGGTGGCGGACGAGGAGGCGGGCGGGGTGCAGGGCATCGAGTGGCTGGAGGCGCATCACCCCGAGGCGCTGGAGGCGGAGTACGTCATCAACGAGGGCGGGGGCGGCTCGACGGAGCTGTTCGGGGTGAAGCGGCCGGTGTTCACGGTGACGACGGCGGAGAAGGGGCCGCTCTGGCTGCGGCTGATCGCGGAGGGGCGGGCGGGGCACGGCTCCGTGCCGCACAACGACAACCCCCTCGACCGGCTGGTGCGCGCGCTGGGGAAGATCCAGGAGTGGGACCGGGGGCCGCAGCTCTCGCCGGTGCTGGAGGAGTACTTCGAGCGGCTGCAGCGGGCGGGCATCTACAGCGGGGGGACGTCGCTCAAAGAGCTGGAGAAGACGGCGGCGAGCGACGTGCGCGTGCGGGCGCTGCTAACGAACACGATCAGCGCGACGACGGCGACGGCGGGGATGAAGCACAACGTGATCCCCGGGCGGGCGGAGGCGACGATTGATTGCCGCCTGCTGCCGGGGGTCGACCCGGACTCGTTCGAGGCGGAGCTGACGCGCGTCATCGACGACCCCAAGGTACGGCTCGAGCGCGTGTTCGCAGGGGCTTCGGACACGAGCTCGCACGACACGGAGCTGTTCGCAACGATCGAGTCGGTGGTGCGGGAGCTGGTCGAGGATGCGGTAGTGACGCCGGGGGTGACGGCCGGGTTCACGGACAGCCGCGTGTTCCGCAACCAGGGGGTCGTGGCCTACGGGTTCTCAGGCGGGCTCACGCCGCCAGGCCTGGCGCGGACGGTGCACGGACACAACGAGCGGATGACGCTCGACAGCTTCCGGCTGAGCTGCCAGATGATCTACGAAGTCACGCGGCGAATGGCGGCTAGTGAATAGTGGATAGTGACTGGTGAATAGTGGTCGGTCTGCTTCGCGCCCCCGGGGCGATGGGCAGGGGAGGACGAGCCACTAGCCACTAACCACTAGCCACGAACCACTACTCCCAGGGGTCGCCGGGGTTGATGGGCTTGCCACGACCTTCGGGGTCGAACTCGTCCATGGGCCAGGGGCCGGGCGAGTAGCCGCGGCTGGCGGTGAGGCCGCCGTCGAGCGGCAGGATGGTCCCGGTCACGTACTTGGAGGCGTCGGAGGCGAGAAAGACGATCGGACCGACGAGGTCGTCGGTGTAGCCGATGCGGCGCATGGGGGTGCGCCCCTCGAGCATCTCCATGACGCCGCTCTGGACGAGGCCGTCGTGGGTCATGGGCGTGTCGAAGACCGTGGGGGCGAGGGCGTTGACGCGGATGCCGCGGTCGCCCCACTCGACGGCGAGGAACTCGGTGAGGCGGGTGACGCCGCCCTTGGCGGCGAAGTAGCCGGGGGTGCGTCCCTCGAAGCCGCCGACTCCGAAGATGGAGCTGAGGTTGATGATGTTGCCGTGGCCCTGGCGGAGGAAGTACTGGGCGGCGGCGCGGCAGCAGTACCAGAGGCCGGTCAGGTCGGTCTCGACGATCTGGC
>DAOUID010000315.1:0-3440 GCA_034428315.1 Dehalococcoidia bacterium | reverse complement strand
GAGCCGTACAAGCGCCACCTCGGCGGCCAGCCCCGTGACATCGTCACGCTTCGCCTCTCGCGCGGGTGAGTCCCATCCCGCATACACAAGGCCGCGATGGCGCTACGCTATCTGGACGCTCTATGCGAATCGCGCAGGTCTCCTACCACACGAATCCGGTGGCCCCCCTCGGGGGGCGGCACACCGGCGGCATGAACGTGTACGTCCACGAGCTCGCCCGCGAGCTCGCCCGGCGCGGACACCACGTCGACATCTTCACGCGGCGCGAGAGCGAGCGCCCGGAGGTCACCGCGCTCGCCCCCAACCTGCGCCTCGTGCAGCTCGCCGCCGGTCCGGCCGCGCCCCTCGAGAAGGAGCTGCTTACGCCCTACGTGCCCGCTTTCGTCGCCGAGATGAACCGCTTCGCCGCGGACGAGGGCCTGCGCTACGACCTCGTGCACAGCCACTACTGGCAGGCCATCGCCGCGGGCGAGCCCTTCGCGCGGGCGCAGGATGCGCCCCACCTCGCGATGTTCCACACCCTGGGCGAGGTCAAGAACCGGGCGCGCATCTCCGAGGCCGAGCCCGGTGAGCGCATCCGCCGCGAACGAGAGCTGGCCGCCTCCGCCGACGCCATCATTTCCGCCTGCGCCCATGAGCACGACCTGCTCGCCCGCTACTACGGCGCCGACCCCGACCGGATGGTCAGCGTCCCCTGCGGTATCGACACCGACCTCTTCCGCCCCCTCGACCGCGAGGAGTGCCGCCGCGCGCTCGATATCGAACCGGACCGCCCGGTGCTGCTCTGGGTGGGCCGCCTGGAGAAGCTGAAGGGCGTCGACATCCTTATCGATGCCGTCGCGCAGCTGGAGGATCCCGAGGTGCTCCTGCTCGTCGTCGGCGGCGACGAGCACGGCGAGGAGCTGCGCGCCGAGCTCGAGGAGCAGGCGCGCGAGGCCGGCCTCGCCGGGGGCGTGCGCTTCACCGGCGCCGTCCCGCATGAGGACCTGCCCGCCTGGTACAGCGCTGCCGACGTCTGCGTCGTGCCGAGCTACTACGAGAGCTTCGGGCTGGTCGCCGTCGAGGCGATGGCCTGCGGGACGCCCGTCGTCGCCTCCCGCGTCGGCGGGCTCGTCTCGACCGTGACCGACGGCGTCAATGGCTATCTCATCCCCTGGCGCTGCCCCGAGCCGTTTGCCGAGAAGCTCGAGGTGCTCATCCGCAACCCCGAGCTGCGCGCGAACTTCGCCCGCGCTGCACGCGACTCCGTCCAGCGCTTCCGCTGGGACGAGATCGCCCGCCGCATGGAGACCCTGTACGAGGACGTCGTCCGCGCCCACGCGAGCGAGGAGGTCCCGGCGTGACCATCGCCGACTCCTTCCGCGCGATCGGCCGCTGGTTCGCCGGTGGTGATCGGGAGCCCGAGCCCGACCCCACCGCCCTGGGCACCCCCGCCCGGGCGATGGTTGTGATGGCCCACCCCGACGACGCCGAGTTCGTCTGCGGCGGCACGGTCGCGCGCTGGTGCGCGGAGGGGTCGGAGGTCGTCTACGTCGTGGTCACGGGCGGCGACAAGGGCACGCACGACCCGGAGATGCACCCCGAGAAGCTGGCGGCCATCCGCGAGGAGGAGCAGCGCGCCGCCTGCCGTGCCCTGGGCGTGAAGGAGTGCGTCTTCCTCGGCCATCCCGACGGCCACACCATCGACGAGGAGGAGCTGCGCGGCCAGATCGTGCGCCTCATCCGCATCCACCGCCCCGACGTGATCGTGACCTGGGACGCCTTCCGCCGCGGCTTCAACCACCGCGACCACCGCAACGTCGGCATCCTCACCGCCGACGCCGTCTACCCGCTCGTGCGGGACCGCCTCTACTACCCGCGCGACGAGGAGGACGGCCTCCCGTCGCACCAGGTGAACGAGGTGCTCTTCGCCGGCAGCGAAGACCCCGACTACACGATCGACGTGACCGCCCACTGGGAGACGCGCCTCGAGGCCGTCCTCTGCCACACGAGCCAGATCGGGGGTCGCACGCGCGAGGACTTCCTGCGCCTGCGCGAGGAGATGATCGCCCGCCAGGGCCACGATCGCATGGAAGAGCGCTTCCGTCGCTGGTCGATCCGCCGCGCCCCGCCCCCGCCCCGCGAGGCCGCCAACCCGCAGCAGCGGTCCTAGCCCGCCCCGAACCCTTCCGCCCCGCCCCGAAGGGCGATGCCGCCCGCACGGATCGTGACCTCGCGTTCGGGGGAGGCGGTCGCCGTGCCCAGCCGCCACCCCGCGATGCCGCAGCCCTCGCCCAGCGTGAGAGCGCGCTCGGCCTCCCCTTCCGGGACGACCGCGCAGAAGCCCGCGCCCATGTTGTACTCGGCGTACATGGTCGCGTCGTCGAGGCCGGCGAGGCGCTGGATGACGGTGAAGATGGCCGGGACCGGCGGCAGCGTCTCGATCTCGAACCCCGCCTCCGCCTCCAGCCGCCGCAGGTTGAGGAAGCCGCCGCCCGTCACATGAAACAGCGCTCGCACGTCGAGCTCGCGCAGCAGGGCCATCGCCAGGTCGACGTACATGGCGGTCGGTTCGAGCAGCTCCTCGCCGAGGGTGCGGCCGAACTCCTCGACATGGCGCCCCAGCTCCCAGCCCGCCTCGCGGAAGGTTCGCCGCGCCAGCGTGAAGCCGTTGCTGTGGATGCCGGACGAGGCGAAGCCGACGAGCGCGTCGCCGGGGGCGACCGCCGCCCCCGTGAGGATGCGGTCGGGCTCGACGAGGCCCGCGCAGGTGCCGCCGAGGTCGAAGGCGCGTCCGGGGACGGCGCCGCGCAGCATCTCCGGGACGCGCGCCGTCTCGCCGCCCGCGATCGAGATGCGCGCCCGCCGCGCCCCCTCCCGCAGCCCCACGGCGATCTCCGCCAGGAACGCCTCCTCCATCTCCTCGACGAGGACGCAGTCGACCATCGAGACGGGCTCCGCGCCCACGCACACGATGTCGTTCGCGTTCATGGCCACGCAGTCGATGCCGGCCGTGTCGTACGTGCCCATCGCCTGCGCGACGAGCGCCTTCGTGCCGATGGTGTCCGTGGCGAGGGCAAGGGCCTGCGGCCCGCCCGTGTCGATCACCGTGGCGTAGTGCCCGAACCCCAGCAGGGGCCGCCCGCGCTCCGAGAAGGAGAACGTCTCGGCCAGCAACTGCAGCCCCTTGGGGAGGGTGTCGGCGCCGGCGTCACCCGGGGAGGTGGTCACGCCCGCACGCTACCACGTTCCCCCCTGTTGGGCTGAGGGCTGCGCGCGAAACATCGTTGAAACACGGAACCTTCAAGATACGCGCCACTCAAGCGGATGCTGCCCCGCGCCCGGTGCGCGGGGTCGCGGGGGGTGCGCGTGTCCGACTTCCAAATCGACGCTGGCAACACGGCCTGGATGCTGGCTGCCTCGGCCCTGGTGCTCTTCATGACGCCGGGGCTGGCGTTCTT
>DAOUID010000314.1:0-37941 GCA_034428315.1 Dehalococcoidia bacterium | reverse complement strand
CGGGCGAGGGAGCCATCGGAGACGATCAGCAGCTCGTTCGGGGCGAAGAGGGAGGGGATGTGCTCCTTGTAGGTCTGGAGCTGCTGCCAGGCGTCCCAGATGGTGGCGTCCTCGTTCGCCGGGTTCTTCAGCTCGATGACCCCCAGGGGCAGGCCGTTCACGAACAGGACGACGTCGGGGCGGTGCGTGTGCTTGTTCTCGGTGACAGTGAACTGGTTGACCGCGAGCCAGTCGTTAGCCGACGGGCGCTCGAAGTCGACGACCCGCGCCTGCGCCCCGCGGATGGCGCCCTCCGCCGTGCGGTACTCGACCTCGACGCCCCACACGAGCATGCGGTGGAAGGCGCGGTTGCGGGCCGCGAGGGTCGAGCCGTCGGGGCGGGTGAGCTTGCGGAAGGCGCTCTCGAGCGCGTCGGCGGGAAGGTCCGGGTTCAGGGACGCGAGGGCGGCGCGCAGGCGGCGCTCCAATACGACCTGTTGGTAGTTGTCGCGCTCAGCGCCAGCAGTCTCCGGCGCAATGTCCGGGCCGTAGGCGGTCTGCCAGCCGCTCTCGCGGAGCCAGTCGAGGGCGGCCTCCTCGGCCACGGCCTCGGTGATGCCGGTCATGCGGCCTTACGCCAGCATCAGGCGCTCACCCCGGGGCTCCGGGACGGGGTCGCCGAACTCCCGCGCGGTGTCGATCCAGAGCTCGATGGCCTGCTCGACGCTCTGCAGGGCGGCCGACTTGGTGTCGCCGTGGGCGCTGCAGGCGGGTAGCTCGGGAACCTCAGCGATGAAGGCGTCGTCCTCGTTGCTCCAATAGATGATGACTTCGTACTTATGCATCTGGGTTCCTCACAGGTGGTACTTCAGGATTGCCTGACGGACCTGCCGCACCTGGTAGGGCTTCGTCTGGCTCCCGTGTCTCTGCAGATTGATCAGCTCGCGGACGCCCTCTTTCCTGAACATATGGTGGCCCCCGCGGGTGCGTTCGGCAAAGCCCAGCCGCAACAGGAACGAACGGAGGTCCTCGAAGCGGATGTTAGCGTCGGACTGCCCACTGAGAATTCTCTCTCGCAGGTTGTCGTCGCGGCTCATGGGCCCAGCGGCGCCGGCCGCTCCCTGGCCAGCTCCGCCGCGTACTGGAGGGTCGCCGTGACTGCCTCGGCGGGAACGGACGGATAGCTCTCAGCGACCTCCTCTCCCGTCAGGCCGGCGGCGAGGTTGTCGAGGATGACACTGACCGTGACGCGTGTATCCACGATGCAGGCCTGCCCATGGCAGACGTTCGGGTCCACGGTGATGTGCTCGCGCCAGTCCATGATGAGTTGCCTATCGGCCTCGTCATGATCGGCCTGCATCGCTCAGGGTGTCAAACACAAACAGCGCTGAGCGGCATCTTCGGGGAACGGCCTCTACTCCACACTCCTAGGCTCAGCAGGGGCAACCTGCCTACGCAGGCCAAGTCTGTCCACAGCAAGGGAAACCGTTTGCTGAATGACGTTCTGAGGGACCACGCTCGCCAAACCAGAGTTCTCCTCGAATATCATCCGCGGACGACCCGTCTGCTCACTTACCGCGACTTCTGTATATGTCAAATAAGAGGACACCATCCCAATTAGGCTGCAGTGGGCATTAGTTTGTGTCCCCTCAATAGCAATTGCTTCCGGCTTGAGCAGTACTGGACCACCGCTGTTTCCGGGGAAAACAGAAGCATCGATAAGGAACATATGAGTGGTTCCGCTGAGCCAGTTTCTGATCCTGGCTATGATGCCCTGTCTCACTATTGCGTAGTTCCTCTCTTCCCCGGTATTTCCGAGGGGAAACCCTAGGGTGAAGACTCCATCCCCTTCGCTGACGCCTGAAGTACGGGCATCCTCCAAAGAACACGTGTGCCTTCCTTCTTCGAAAAATGCGTACTCAATACCATCACTCTTTAGTGCCTCGTGGTTAATGTACATTACTGCAACATCATTCTCCGCAAGGGGATGAGCAAACCACGAGGGGCTTCCGTCGTCTTGACTCAAGTCTAGCCGGTACATGTTGGGCTCGGACCCGAAGGGCCTATTGAATCGAGCCATCATTGTTTGACTTCTTTGTATTGCCTGTTCAAAAACGTGGCGATTAGTTACAAGGAACAGCCAATAGAAATTATCGCCTTGATCATCAACTTGGCCTGTAGGGTGACCGTACAGAAAACCCGTGGCGCTGAATTGCACTTCTCCGTCCTGTAAGGGGACGCCGAGCGCAACTGTCGTGTTCAAGAAGAAGGGAGGGATAAGTGCCATTATCAGATCCTTTGGGCTTACGCTCTCGTGACAACTCGCCACTCGCCAGACACCAGCTGTGGCAGCAGCGTATCACGCTGCGCGGCCAAGGCTCGGGATTGCCGAGCCACCCCTGAGACCCGTCTGTAGAGCGGCCCTGTTGTCGCTTCGTACGCAGCATGAACGGGTCCAGATGGAGTCAGGAAGGGCAGGTCGCGGAACGAGGATTTGCTGATCTCAGCGAAGGTGGTGCCACTCGCTCTCGCTTCGATGGCGTCCATGTTGACCCGCGTCCAGTTCAGCGCGTACTGGGCACCTATCGGTCCATCGCAGACCATGGCGACAATGCCTTGATTGATAGCGACGGGAGTTTCGGTGATAGCCAGGTAACCAATCGGCGCCCGGGATGAGAGCAGCACCGTCCCGGGCGGCAGCAACCCCGACCGAATCCGCGCAACGCCTGCATCAGTCAGCTTGCGCGCGGTTGAGGCAAGGACGGGCGCTTGCAGGAGGGACAGGTCCTTGGGCGTCGCAAAGCAATGCTCGCCATCCCAATACGACGGCTCTTTCGTGCTGGGTGTGCTGCCCCCGCCCACTGTCACAGCCTCGCCGGCGCGAAGAACCTCCCAGCCCTCGGGGATGTCGCCGAGCTCGGAGGGGACGAGGCGGTCAGGGAAGAGGGGGTGGAGGTGGGCGGGGAGGCCGGGGAGGGACTCGCCCGAACGCCAGCGTCCCTCCATCTTCGCGCGGACGGGATCGAAGTCGACGAACCACGACCGGAACAGGGCCCGCGCCATCGCCTCGAGGGTCTTGTTCATGCGGCGGTTCAGCTCGATCTTGTCGTCGAGCGTCCCGAGGACGTGGGCGATGGCGCGCTGCTCGTCCAGGGGCGGTACATCGACCGGCAGGCTGTAGAAGTCCTCACGGCTGGTTGAGGGTATCGCGGAGCCGCTGTCCATCCCGTTGATGTTCTGGGTGAGGAGTTGGTAGTAGGCCCACTTGGTGTCTAGCTCGACCTTGGGCCTGAGGTAGAAGGCCGTATCGATGACATGAAAGGGTCCGGCCGAGTAGTGCACGCCCCGATAGGCTCCCTTCCTTCCGATGACCACACTAGGGAAGGGGCACAGCGCCTCCGAGTGCCACCCTATCGGCCCGTTCGTGCCGTAGACGCGATAGGGGCCGTCCGACTCCTGATACCCGCGCAGCGACTTGCCGTACTCCAGTGTTGCCAGATCGCCCCACGAGGCATTTCGCCATCCTTCGGCTGGCGTCATGACACTTCTTCCCCCGCTTCGTCAGCGGCGTCTCTAGAGAGGTGCTTCTCGATTTTCTCGAGGGCCTTCGCAATCCGTTCGTCGGAGGGGACAACCTCCACGACTTCTCTCACCTCGGAGATGTCTTGGGGGTACTCTTTGGACTCAGCAGCAACGCCCCGCAGGTTTGTGTAGGAGACCCTAACGCGGAAGGGCTGAAGCCCAGCCTCTTCGCTGTCACCAAGCAGGGTCGTGCTGCCTCCCATGAAGCGCTCGATCCGTCCACCTTGTGGAAGCAGACTCGCAACCTTGCGTTGAGTCCTCACAGGCACCTTCAGGACTCCGTGGGCAGCGAAGTCTTGAGGGTCGGCATCCACGAAGTACTCCACATCGAGCGCAGGCCCTTGCCCAACATTCTCCAGCGCGAGATAGATCAAGTAGGCGGCGGACAGTCTCTTGATCTCCAGGTAGGCCACTACCACCGGCTCCGTGCCAGCTTTCCGGAGCGCACGATTGTCCTGGGTCAGCCGCCAGTTCAACCAGAGGGAGGCGAGGGCGGATACAGCGATCACCACAGTCGCTGCCACGATCACCCAGTCCACAGTCTGCGGTCCCGTTTGAAGGACGACGTGAAGGTCGCCTACGGGTACGAATTCAGTCACTCGGCCTCTTTCTCCTCGAACTGCTGGCGGACCTGGCCCGTCCCGACCAGTTGCGAGAGGCGCCGATAGTCGTCGGTCTCGCGGCGGATCCTGCCGGCGACGATGGCGGGATGGATGTCCAGGGAGTTCGCCAGGTAGTACACATTCAGGGGAGCTGGCTCCAGCCAGATCGCGCTCCGTTGCCACTCGTCGCTCGGGATGAGCGCTTCCTGCGCCCACTCGTCGGCCTCCGTCTCGCGTGCGCTCTCCCCCGGGAGGTCGAAGTCGTCGACAAAGCCCTCGGGGCGGCCGTCAAAGTGGCGGCCGATGTGGGCCAGCTCGTGCAGCAGGCAGAACCAGAAGTTGTCGATGCGGTCGTAGCGCAGCGTGAGGCCGATGACGGGCGGCTTCCCCGGCAGCCGGAAGGCGGCGCCGTCGAGGTGTGTCCGCGGGAGGTGGCGCTCCACGCGGAGGGCGATCCCGTGGTCGGCGAGATAGTCCTTCGCCCGTACCGGTCCGTCCTCCGACACGCTCAACTGCGCGACTGCCCGCAAGAACTCAAGGGTGACAGTTCCGGTCTCGTACTCGGCGCTCGGAGGGTCGTCGTGCGCAGAAGCGAGCACCTGCCAGCACCAGGCTCGCAGGGCGTGGGGATCGGTCTTGGCGTTGATGCGCTGGTGGTCGTTCTTCCGGTACATCGGGACTGCGGTGAGGGCATCGGGGCCGCCGGCGCGACCGAGGAGCCCGGCCACCAGTTCGCTTGCTCGCTCCTTGAGGTTCGGAACATCGGGTATCCAGGCGCGCTTCGCCATCTCCTTGAGGGGGAAGCGCTCGGCGTCGAGGGTGTCGAGGGCGGCATCGCCGGCGGGGGCAGGCTTCTGCAGGAGCACCTCGGCGGGGATGCCGAGGTGCTCGTGCAGTGCTCGCGCCATGGACATCGTGATCGCTCGCTTCCCCGAGAGCACCTCGGACACCCGAGCGCGGCTCCCGATGTAGGGAACGAGGTCGCGCGGGGCCAGGTCCTGCTGGTCCATGCAGAATTCGATCGCGGCGACGGGGTCGGGGTAGCCCATGGGGAAGTGCTTGTCCTCATAGACCTCGACGAGGTCGGCGAGCACGTCAAGTTCCTCCCCCTCGGGCGTCCCTTCGCGGGCGTCCATGAGCTCCGCAACGCGCGCCAGAGCGGCTTCGTAGTCGGCTTCGGTTCGGATGGGCCTCACGTTGACCATATCTCTCTCCATATCATTCCGGCCCTAGGGTGACGGTGGTAGTTGCTACACCTCCCGTGCATCAATGCGGTCGTACTCGGCATGCGTCCCCACGAACCGGATATAGACGCGCCGAGACGGATAGTGGACGTGGACAACGAGGCGGTACTCGTTGCCCCGGATGTTGAAGACCACGCGGCTGTCGCCAACGATGCTGGCCTTCGGGAACCTCGCCTTCACCTTCGCCGGCGTGTCCCAGTCTTCGTGTTCGACTGTGCGGAACCAGGCAAGCAGCGGTTGCTCAGCGTTCGGGTGGCTCTCCCAGAATTTCCGCAGTGTCCGTTTGGCGATGATGTGCAAGTGCAAACCGCCTCGATCCCATTATGGGACTTTGGGGAAACTGACACAACAGGTATGTGCTACTTCACCCCGTTTCAGGGAACCCCAGGCTGCGCAGGTTCTCCTCGATCGCTTCATCGAGCTTGGCCGCCTCGGCCTGCTGCTCGCGCCACTGCGTGCTGAGGCGGGCCATCTTCTCCGCGAAGGGCTCGCCGTCGTCTGCCTGCGGCTCGGTGCCGACGTAGCGTCCGGGGGTAAGCACGTGGCCGTGCTTGCGCACCTCCTCAAGCGTGGCGCTCTTGCAGAAGCCGGGGACGTCGGCGTACTCGCCCACGTCCTCCTCGCCTCGCCAGGCGTGGTAGGTGTCGGCGACACGCTGAATGTCGTCGTCGCTAAGCTCGCGGTGCGTGCGGTCGACCATGTGGCCCACCTTGCGGGCGTCGATGAAGAGCACCTTGTCGCTTCGGTCGTGGCTCCCGCCGTGGCGGTTTCGGGCGAGGAACCAGAGGCAGGCGGGTATCTGGGTCGAGTAGAAGAGCTGGCCGGGCAGTGCCACCATGCAGTCGACGAGGCCAGCCTCGATCAGGTTCTTGCGGATCTCGCCCTCGCCCGACTGGTTCGACGACATCGAGCCGTTGGCCAGCACGAAGCCGGCCACACCGTTCGGCGCGAGGTGGTGCGCCATGTGCTGCACCCAGGCGAAGTTGGCGTTCCCCGCGGGCGGGACGCCGTAGGCCCAGCGCTGGTCGTCGGTGAGGAGCTCCCCCTGCCACTCGGAGTCGTTGAAGTGGGGATTGGCGAGGATGAAGTCGGCCTTCAGGTCGGGGTGGCGATCGTTGTGGAAGGTGTCGCCGTGGGCAATCTGGCCCTCGATGCCGCGGATGGCGAGATTCATGCGGGCGAGGCGCCACGTCGTGTAGTTGGACTCCTGGCCGTAGATGGAGATGTCGGCGCGGGCCTTGCCGCCGTTGCCGTTCCCGCTGGCATGCGCCCGGATGAACTCGACCGACTGCACGAACATGCCGGCGGAGCCGCAGCAGGGGTCGTACACACGACCGTTGTACGGCTCGAGCATCTCGACGAGCAGCCTGACGACGGAGCGAGGCGTGTAGAACTCCCCGCCCCGCTTCCCCTCGGCGCTGGCGAACCGCGACAGGAAGTACTCGTAGACCCTGCCGAGCACGTCCCGCGAGCGGGACTCTTCGTCCCCGACCCGGATGTTGCTGACGAGGTCGATGAGTTGGCCAAGGCGCGTCTTGTCGAGGGCGGGGCGGGCGTAGTCCTTGGGGAGCACGTCCTTGAGCCCCTCGTTGTCCCGCTCGATGGCGGCCATGGCATCGTCGACCAGCTGCCCGATGGTCGGTTGCTTGGCCTGCGCCTTCAGGTGCGCCCAGCGCGCCTCAGGCGGCACCCAGAAGATGCTCTGGGCGCGGTACTCGTCGGGGTCCTCAGGGTCGGCACCCTGGTCGCGCTCGGACTCCAGCTTGGCGTGAGCCTCCTCGAAGGCATCGGAGATGTACTTGAGAAAGATGAGCCCGAGGACGACGTGCTTGTACTCGGCGGCGTCCATGCTCCCGCGGAGGGCGTCGGCCATCCCCCACAGCTCGGCCTCGTAGCCGGTGGTGGCGCTGTTGGCGTCCTTGGTGCTGGCGGGCACGGCGCCAGTCTACCGAGGTCGCGGCAAGGCGCCGGGGAGGGCCCTGGGTTCACCTACGCACCCCCTTTCAGGACCTTCCGCGCGCGCCACTGCGCGGGGATGCTGAGAGGTCACGGAACGGAGGTCGGGAGCATGGACGACGCGAAGGGCCAAGACGAGTACACGCCGGAACAGCGCGAGATGCTCGAATCAGGGCTGCGGATACTCGCGCGGATCATCGTGCGAGAGCACCTGCGTCGGCAGGAGGTGCCGGTAGGTGAGGAGAGCTCGAAGTCACGAGCCCATGTCCAGGAGGACGAATTAGAGTAGAGCATTGCTTCACACCGGCACTTCCGCCGCGCGAGGAAGCCGCTGGATCGAGCGCTACGGCTTCGTCAAGCACACCGTCGGGCGCGACGAGGTGATTCCCTCAAGGACGGCCGCACGAGCCGCCAGCGCAGTTTCCAACAATCGTATGGGCGGAGACGGACTACTCGGTCTATACGATGAGGCAGGCATCACGGCGCTCCTGGCGCATCGGCCAGACCGAGCCCGTCCAGGTCGTCTTCATGGCCTACCGGAACACCCTGCAGGCCGACGCCCTCAAGCTCGTGGCGCAGAAGCTCCAGTCGTCGCTTGCCGTTGAGGGCGAGCTGCCCGAGGACGGCCTCGCCGCTTACGGGGACGACGGTGACGACCTCATGCTCGCCCTGGCGAGAAAGATCGTCGCGGGCGAGGAGGACGCCGGCTCGGTCGAGTCGGTCTTCGCCGAGGCCCAGCAGGTCGCGGCGGAGGCCGAGGCGCTGCTGGTCGACGACGAGTGGCGCGTGCCCGAGCCGGTTGCGATCGCGGTCACGAGCGCAGCGGAAGCGCGCCGCAAGGATGCGCCCGAGCAGCAGCGTTCGTTGTTCTCGTGGGCGGAGTTCCTGGCCGACGAGCAGGAGGATCCGCATCCGCCTCGTGGCCGGCGTCGCGACGAAGCCCCCACGCTCCCCCTGTTCGAGTGGGCGCTCGAGCAGGAGCAGAAGGGGGCGCTGGCCGCCTAGAGGACGGGCACGGGGCCATCGCCGGTGGCGGCGGTGTCCCCGGCCCCCACCCATATGCGTGGCCCTTCGTCATGTCTGCAGATCCGAGGCCCGGGTGGGGATTGAAACGGCGCCGCTGGGCTTGCATTCACCTCGCCGACTTCCTAGCGCCCGGGCCCTCCTCACGCGGCGGTGTATTCGGCCCGGCATTGACGAAGCCCCGCGCTCGTAATTCGGCCAACAACGCCTTCTGCGTTCCGTTTCCCTTGAGCTGGTTGCAGGCCTCGCAGAGAAGCTGCAGGTTGGCAATCTCGTCGCTTCCGCCGCCGACTCGTGGTAACACGTGGTCGATGGTCAGATTCCTCGGCTGAAAGTAGTGGCGGCAGCCGGCGCAGTATCCGCCCTGTCTTCGGTAGAGGATCGTGTGGTTGATCCGCTTGCGCGTGCGCTTCTTCCGGCCCCTCACGGACTCTCTCGCGGCGTGGTCTGCTATCAGGCGCAGTCCTGGAGGCGCCGCCTGGGGAGCCAGCTCCATCTTCATCTTCACCGCACCGGGAGACCGACGGGATTGGTTGAGAGCGAGGCCCCCCACAGCGTCCACGTCGAAGCTGGCTTCGACCTCGATCCGCTCAGGCAGACGGCCCGTCTTGTCGGCCAGCGCGTACGCCTCTGCCGTGGTCGCACGCACGAGTGAAGGCAGGTCGCTCACTTCGTCCACCTCCTGCAGGCTATTCCTCAGGTAACCCTGGGGGATACACGTTAGCAGGCGCCCGCCCGTGCCGCCGCCGGCCGCGCATTCCGTTCCCTGTGTGCTCGGGATCACGCTCTTCGTCGAGGAACTCGCAGCGGGCGACGCCCTGGCGGACGAAGACGCCACGGAGCAGTGGGCGCAATTGCTTACCCGGGGCGAGCGCGCCCTCGAACGCGAGGTGGCCGCCCTCCCGCAGTTCGTGGGGGGTGGCCCCCCAGTTCATCCAGCGCTCCATCGCCGCCGTGGGCACTACGGCGAGATATACGCGCGCGAGATCGGGGACAGCATCCCCCCGGGCCTGCACGCT
Organism: Dehalococcoidia bacterium; assembly: GCA_034428315.1. GTDB lineage: Bacteria > Chloroflexota > Dehalococcoidia > Tepidiformales > Tepidiformaceae > UBA2991. The sequence goes on along the minus strand of DAOUID010000314.1, from coordinate 28,536 downwards.
GAACGACCTCGTTGTCAACAACTCTGGCTGCCACGATGGGCAGGGCGGCATCATTTACGCGCTTCCCTACCGCTGGGCGCGAGCGGTCGTCGGAGTCAGGCGGCGACTCGCTTACTTAGCTTGGGACTCAGCATCCGTGTCGCGGCACTCGATAGCAGCACGCTGAGCAACACCCCGGGGTGGTGAACGTCCGGTGCTAGGCCCCGGTTTCCGTCACGGGCCGCATCGTACAACCCCCAACCCCGCTTGTCGGAAGGCAGTGCCGTCGGAGCCCAGCGGTCAGCTACCCTGGCAGACAGCACGGAAGCGGTCGCGCAGGTCCCGCAGTTCCAAGTCCGTGCGGTCCGACATTGCTGCGATGAGATCGCTGACCGGCCAGCTCACCCGCGTATCTTGCCTCGGCAGGATCAAACCCACGCGCTCGAGCCGGTACTCGTCCTCGTAGTCGAGGAGGACATAGCCGAGCAGCTGGCGGAGCCACTGACCTTGCGCGCTTGCCTTCTTGGTCGTCTTGATGTCCCACAGGCAGGCATCGGCGATGAAGTCCGCATCGGCGCCGCCGACATCCCTGCTCCCCTCGAAGTTCGGGTTGAGCTGGGCTTCTGCGCCCCGCCACTCGGGGTACCGTGCGGCGAACGCGCTCCCCAGGGCAGCAGCATCCTCCACCCATGCGTCCGGCACGAGGGCAAGCAGCTCGTCCGCGGTGTCCGGGGGACGCTGCCCCACTAGGTACGGTGGTGGCCAGGCACGTGCCCCCGCTCGATACACGGACTCGAAGGCCGCCAGGATAAGGCAGAAGCCGGCGAACGTACGCTCCTCCTCGGCCGTCAGCTTGCGCTGGTGGGGGTAGAGCTCGCGGACGGCGCTATCAAGCGCGTCGAAGAAGCCTGCGACACAGCCACGGGCTAGCTTCCGCTCCCCGGGCACACCCAGGTCGCCCAGGACTCGTGAGTGCCAGAAGAGATCGTCCGGCGGGCCGTCCCGTCGGATCACGAACGCTGCCGCGCGCGAGGCAATCAGTTCAGCATGCTGCTCGATGCGCTCGGCGCGACCACCTCGCACACGCCACACGATGGGCTCGCCATCCTCAATGTGCTCCAACCACATCTCAGCAGGCGCTGTACCGTCCCATTCATCCTCGACCCACCTGTCTCGCGACAGCAGCTCGGCGAAGTGGTACCGGATCCGGTAATCGATCGCCATGCCGAGCTGACCGTAGGCGGTCGCGGGCGCGGTCTGCGGCAAGCGGTCAATCGTTGCCGGCAGGGCCATTGCGCGGCGGCATTCCGCCAGTGGCCCCCTCGTGTTGGGGAACATGGCATGAAGGAACCCCCGGACCGGCGACTCTCTGTCATTGAGGTGGCTGGTAAGGCTCATCGCTGGAGAGGAGTCTAGAGCAATCCCGCTGGGCCAGACGCTACCGGTCTGGGGGGAGAAGGGCGGCGGTGACGTGCGCCCCATGCGGACCATCGTGGGAGCAGGCTCCGCCGCAAGCTCGGCGAGGACGCCAACCACGCCACTACACCTACGAGCCCCGCATCGGCGTCCGCATGCCAGAGGGGCACGACTCGACGGGGAGGGGTCCCGGGCGGGATTGCTGAGAGCCGGTGGAGCCGCGACGGGGTGATAGGATGCCACCCGAAGAACGACTTGAACCGGACGTGCAACGGCCTGAGGCCGACGCGAACTCCGGCGGGGGTGAGCATGGCCGAACTGACGGCGAAGGCGATTCCAGCTTGGAATCTCCGCGTGAAGGTCGATCGTCAAGAGATTCTGATCTATCTCGTGAGCAGCAGCGATACGCCCTACCCCGGCGCCGGCTATCAGCGCTCCATGAGGATGAGCATCGCTGAGTGGCGGCGACTGTCGACATGGGTCGAGCATCAACTCGCCGAACAAGAAGTGGGCGTAGCACCCTAGCCGGGCGTGCGAGCGCAGTGCCCCGCTGTCCGTGGTGGGTCACCCATAGCAGTGTCCGCGCAAGCAGGGCCCCGCCTGCCGCAGGGTGACGCTAAGCGCACACGACACGGGTAGGACTCCGCCAGCCGGCCAACGCCGGGCGGATGCGGATTCCAGCACCGTGAAGCGTGTCTGTTCAAGGGTTCATCCCGCGGGCCAGGTCTTGGCGAGCGAGGAAGTGGATGTCCCTGCCGAGTGGCTCCACGACGTACGGTCTGCCGATGGGGGCACGCCGCTGGAAGTCGCGGAGCACCGTCGCGCCGGGCGCTCTCGGCCGGCCTGGTTCCCCATCTCTAGCTGAGGCGGGCCAGTCCTAGGTGTGAGGGGACGAGGGGTGGAATGTACGCTCCACCTAGCATGCGGGTTGCAAACTGCTATTTAAGCGGGTAATTTACATTGTATTCTCACCCTTGGCTAGGAGGCTGAGTAGGGCATGGTAAACGCAAGTGCCGTGGCAGTCGCCGCGGAATCATCACCTCAGTTCGGGGACCTAAGCGCTCAAGCGATGCGGCTCGTCCAGGGCGGACGGGACGTGTACAGCTTCGCGCTAACCCTCAAGGACTTGAACGGGCTGCTGCCGCGGCGGGTTGACGATGACATCGTGAGCGACGCGAATCGTAGGTTGCATCAGCCTCACGCCGACGCGATCCGAGGCTATCTGTGGGACCAGCCTGCGTGGGTATCTGGAGCGATCATGGTCGCCCTCGACCCAGACCTCATCGAATTCGAAGCCTTCGCCAACACAGAAGGACGCTTCGGTGTGATCCGCATCCCACTCTCGGCTGTCGGACAGTTGAAGTTGTTCGACGGACAACATCGACGACGCGCGATCTATGACTTGGTGGACGAGCGACGTACTCAAATCCGTGAACTGGACGAGAAGATCAACGGAGCAAAGGCGAAAAAGCGGGGCAAGTCCGCCAACCGGGAGCTGAACAAGGAACTCGAGGCGACAAAGCAACGTCTCGACCAGCTTGAGTCCGAGGCGATCCCCGTCCTCCTATTCGGCGAGGTAGACATCCAGTCACTGCGGCAGATGTTCTCGGACGCCGCGAAGGCTCGCCCTATCGATGCTCTGACGAAGTCACGATTCGATGCCCGGGACCCCTTCAACCGAGCCGCTGAAGCCGTGATGAACAGCTGCGGCCTACTGGACGGGAACGTCGAAATGGAGCGGAGTACGGTGTCCGGCACCAGCGACAAGCTCATCACTTACAATCAGCTCGCGACTCTGCTTCGAACCCTACAGGTGGGGTACTACGGACGTATCAGCAAGCAGCGAGCGCTTGAAGTCGACACCGACTCTGACCTGATTACCAAGCCAGCAGAACGGTTCTTCACGTTCCTGACAAAGGCGCGCACCGAATACCAGCGGCTTGCCGTGGGAGAAGCGCAGCCATCGAGGGAACGTGGCAACACGTTGGCGTTCAACAACACCATCCTGAGGGTGATAGCTGCTGTGTGGCACGAGTGGGTCGGGAGACGAGAAAAGGACGAGGAAGTGCTCGTAGAGCTGTTGAAGAACGCCGACTTCAGCCTCGGCCGTGGAGCGCTCTGGAGGAAGGCCGGCCTGGTCCCTGAAGGCTCACGAACCCCGATCTCTCGTCGGCAGGAGGTCGTCTCCGCGATCAACTACCTGCTGAGCGAGGCGCTCAAGCTCGAGCGCGGAAAGCGCAACTAAGGAAGACGAGGTCACCACCATGCTCAACGTCAACGATGACGCCGCCGTCCGCAGGCTGCTGTTCACGCTCCTTGGGGCCGACCGTGAGGAGGAGGTAGTCCAGGCTCTCACGGAAGCGGGACTCTGGGATAACGAACCTTCGTGGCGGTTGCTGGGTGACCGCGAGGACAACTACGCGACGATTGGCGCTCAAGCGGTCGTCCCAGAGGCCGCCCTCGCAGAGAAGATCACCAACGCCATTGACGCGTTGCTGATGAGGCGGTGTCGCGAAGAGGGAATCGACCCGAGAGGGCCACACGCGCCAACGAGCGTACGCCGCGCGGTTGCACGGTTCTTCGACGCCAACCCTGATGCGTCGTACTCGGGATCCCTCGAAGCGTGGGATCCTGCGGTGATCCGCAAGGTTGCCCGAGCCACGACTTCGATTGCGCTCACTGGCGACCGGCGCAAGCAGGTTGACCGCCAGCGGAACTATCCGTCCGTGACGATCCTTGATCGGGGCGAGGGGCAGGCACCGGAGAAGCAACCTGCAACGCTTCTCTCGCTCGGCAATAGTCTCAAGAAGGACATCGCCTTCACTCAGGGCAAATTCGCGATGGGAGGAACGGCGGCCCTTCGATTCTGCGGGGACAGCCACTTCCAACTCGTCCTGAGTCGCCGGGCTCCTGCTCTTGCTGAGGAAGACGGCGAGTCGTCCGACTGGGGATTCACGATTGTGCGCCGCGATTACCAGGAGGGGGATAGCATGACGGCGTACAGGTATCTCGCACCCATCGGCGCTGACCAACACCCCGGAGGTGGAGAGATCCTGCGGTTCCCAGCAGCAACTCTCCCCATCGGCCCTCTGTACAACAGTCCGTACCAGGTCGAAGTGGAGTCCGGGACACTCATCAAGCTCTACCAATACCAGACAGAGGCCATCACACAGTTCGGGCAGAGCGGTGGGCTGCGCCAGGAGCTAGACGTATGGATGCCTCAGCTCCCCCTTCCCATCCGTTTGCACGAATGCAGGTGGGAAGGAGAGCCACGTAGCACCGAGTGGAACCTCACCGGCCTCGATCGCCGGCTGAAGGAAGCGGACCCAGAGTACGACGCGACGGGCACAATGACGGTACGTGGGGAGCAATTCACCTACCGGATTTTCTGCCTCAAGGCAGACAACGCCAGCCGCTACCGCGGAGACCACGGGGTGGTCTTCGCCGTGAACGGGCAGTCGCATGGGATGCTGCACAAGCGGCTCTTCGGCACCAAGGCCGTCGGGCTCGGTGTGCTCGAGAACGCCCTTGCGGTGGTGGTTGACTGCACCGAGCTCTCGGTCCCATCGCTGGAGGATCTGACTCAGAACAGTCGCGACCGACTGTCGGAGTCGCAGTTCCGCAAGGAAGTGGAGGAGAAGATAAAGCAGCTAGTTGCGGACGATCAGCGACTTCGTGAGTTGAACCGTCAACGGGCTGACAGGCGCCTTGAGGAACGGCTAACGGACGATCGCCCCCTTGAGGAGGTGCTCCAGCAGGTGATGCGGCACTCCAGTGTCCTCAACGCGCTTTTCCTCCGGGGGAGGCGGTTGCCGAACCAAGCTACCGTCCAGCCTTCCACCGAGGGCGACAAGTTCGAAGGTCGGCCTCACCCCACCCAATTTCGCTTCCTCGACCTCCCGTACGGCGAGGAACTCAAGCGGAACTGTCACATTGGGCAGCGCACGCGGATCGACTTCGCAACGGACGTCGAGAACGACTACTTTGATCGTGCAATCCTCCCCGGTTCCCTTGACGTGAGCCTCCACCGAGAAGGGATCTTGATTGCACCGAACGAGTACACCTACGTGATGCGCCTGTCCGCAGGCGTCGCTCACTTAAGCCTCGACCTTCCCCCAAGCGTTGTGGAGGATGACCAGCTCCTCGTCGAGGTCAGGGTTAACGACGAGACACTGGTCACTCCGTTCGTCAATCGGGCTCGCATCACCGTCGGGCCAGAGCAGAAAACCCGATCTGGCGGGGACCGGGACAAACGCCGCACTCGGCTGAGCCTCAGATCCTCAGGCATTGAATTCCCGAAGATCGAAGAGATCTGCGAAAACGGTTGGGACGACGCCGGGATGGACAAGTGGTCCGCCCTCAGAATCCTGAACCTCGGCAAGGACAAGACCAGTCAGGCCGTGCAATACCTCTTCCAGGTCAACATGGACAACGAGTACCTCCGAGCTGAACGCAGGTCGAAGCCCAAGAAGAACGATCTGCTAGACGCACAGTGGAAGTACGGGCTCGTACTAGTGGGGCTGGGACTGCTGCGCGAGCCAGAAGGGGGGACCTATAGAGTTGCCGAGGGCATGGACGAGAGGGAGAGGATCGCCGCAGGATCTGATGCGATCGGCCCTGTGCTCCTTCCCCTCATCAACGAGCTCGGCGACCTGGACATCGACCAAATCACTGGCGCTTGAGACCGAGGGCCAAGCTGGGAGGGTCGGTCCCATGGGTTTCAGCGGGAGACAGGTACGTGAAAGAGGACGAGCTCTTTGCTGGCCGGCGTCCTTCCTCGCTGCGCCGAGTACCACCGTCGGTTCGGGACATCGCGCCAACGATCCTTGAGGGGGATGCTAGGGGCTAACTCCCGGAAGCCGGCTCGCTCCATGCTCGCCATGTACCGAGGAAGCTGCGTCGCGGGGTCTGCGAACGCGACGAGTTGCACAATCACGGATCGTGAGTCGCACCTTTCCGCTACGGCAGCAAATGCAGCTTCATGTCGCTCGAAGTAGGCCTCCAGGTCGTGTCGGTCGGCGAGGGTGTAGTGGGACGCGGCCGCGCCATCTCTTTCGCCCGCAATCCAGAAGGGGGCGGGGGTCTCCTTCCCCCCAGCTAGCTGCCATCGGTGGTATAGCACATGCACGCCTGGGTATGGAGGGGAGGTCAAGACGAGGCGCGGAGGTCCCAACTGCGTCAGCAAGTGTGCGTCACGTAGTGCCTCCGCGGACCGCTGTTGCACGACCTGCCGCCGGCGAGTGACTCGAGCAGCCCTGTCGGCGTGGCTCCTCGCACTCCGGAACGCCCGCAGCCCAAGAGACATCTCCTCCACGTCATGGACGAGGCGCTGCCGTACTTCGGGAAGACCTCTGGGCTTAGGGCGCGTGTCCACAGCCCACTGAGCTGTCCGCAACAAGACAGCGCGCGCGAATCGCCTGGAGCGCGGAGTCGCGAGAGCGTCAAGGTGATGGAGGGCACCCCGCAGAAAGTCCCGCAGGCGCCAGGTGAGAGGGCTGTTAAAATTCCGCAAGTGGTAGACAGCGCCATTGTCGTTGGCGACTTCAGCCTTCCTGAAAGCTCTCCTTCGAGCAGCCTGGTACTCAGCCCACCGAGCAACTTCCGCGAGCTCTCGGTCCGTGAGCGCAGTCGTTTTGGTGCGGGCTATGAATACCGCGAGTGCACTTGTGTCCGACCCGAAGGCGCGGCGGCCGCGTGTCCGTGCCTCCACGACAGTCGTCCCACCACCCATGAACGGATCGAGCACAAGGTCACCAGGTTCAGTGAAGGCATCAATGGCAGCCCGCGCGAAGAGTGGAGAGAAGCGGGCGGGGTATCGGTAGAACCCATGGGTCAAGCCAGTAACCCCAGAGACATCTCGCGCCGCCTCAAGAACGGAGTCGACCCGAATTCGAAGGTCTTGCGAGAACTCCCTACTATCACTGCCCACAGCGGACATGCAACCTACTTGAGCACGCTCTTCAGGGATCCACCACAGCGCATCAATAACGCCTGTGCCGTCCGATCACGCAATCGGATTCTGCGGTTGCGCAGGAGTTTCATCTCTTGTTTGTGGACCCCCTTCCCGTGCACCACCACCGGATGGAGTCTGAACGCAGTTCCCGGCGGGATCCACTTTTCGGCGATGTTAGCTCCTTCCTGAAGCTGACCGAGGACCTCGCTGCCTTTAACTGCCCCCTTCTTGAGCTCGATGAGTACGACCCTTGACGACGCCCTGTCCCCATCGAAGTACACGTAATCACATCGCTGACGGCCCTCGGGAAGGCGAAGATCGTCGCAGTCGAGGTCCACTAATATACGGGGGGAAGGCAATCCTTCCATTGACGCCGTACAGCCCTCTTTCCTGCAACGGGACTTGATGCAAGTGTCGTGAACATCGGTCCTAACTCTCGCGACAAGTCCACTCACCTGGCGGGGTCCTGCATACGGTTGAATATCTCCGCGCTTTCGTTATAAAGAGCTGCACTTACTTCTTCGTAGCCAGTCGGGAAGAGGCCCGTTTCTTGCTCAAGCTCAATCTCTTCCACCGTCGAACCCCGTGGTCGCAGCTTTGGCGTGAATAGCCAGGCGCCGACCTCCTCAGGCCTCAGCGCGACATCTGCTCCCGCTAACCCTCTGCGCTCTCTTGCTGGCAATTCCGAGAGCCTAACCAGATTTCCAATTTGTTCAAGGAGCCACTCGCTGTGGGTGGTCACCAGAACGCGAACTCCGGATCGGACTAGCCTCGCCAGTTCCTGAGCGAATGCCGACTGCATCTCTGGATGCAAGTGCGACTCTGGCTCTTCAATGATGAAGAGATCCCCCGGCTGTACCAGGTATCGGAGGTAGAGCACAACGGGAGCTAGTTCTGACACCATTGACGATGTCCGCATGAGTGGGAGACCCTGCTTCCAGCCCCGTGGCCTGTAGGAGAAAGTCGGGTAGTTCGTCTCTCCCCTCTCGACGTCGACCTTCCCCTTCAGCAGCCTCTCCTCCAAGAGGCCAGCTAGTTCATCGAACTCTCTCCGAGCTTGAGGATTCCGCCGCCGCCTACGAGGACCAGCAGCGGATGCTTGGAATGGGCGGTTCGGCAGCGCAATTAAGTCATCCAAGAAGTCGGCCAGTACTCCTGATAACACAGGAACTCTAGCCGTAGGCCGCCGGCCTGCAGCAGTCGCGCTCTGGATCAGCGCGCTAACGACAGTTTGGTGGCTATGCATCACTCCAGTACGACTAGCCGGAAGATAGAAAGCATTGGCATTGAGCGGATGGAATGACGACAGAAGAATTGCATCGACGATTTGCCTTGCAATGTACTCCACTTCCCTATCAGGGACTTCATCCCAGTTTCCTGTTGGTCGGAGGTCCGTGCTACGGAGTATGCTCTCACGAAGGTCTTCCAAGTATTCTGAGCCAAAGTGGACCGGCTGCCCTATCGAGATCTTCCCGGAGTCTGACTTTGTGTGACTTCGAGTGAAGTCGAACTGATAGCGTGCCATGTGTACGCCATCCCCAACGATTTCCTTCGGATGCTCCCCCGAATGCCTCGGAATATTCAAAGCAAGTCTGGAGCCTTGGTGGCTTCCTGGTCGCCGAATTAGCTCCTTGTGATGCTCGATGCCAAAGCACCGCGTCATCTCCGATTCCACGTAGCGATCTAGATCGCCTGCTGCTTCCAAGGCGGGCCGCAGTTGCTCGACCACAGCTTGGGGCAGGGGTGGAGGCAATTTGCCCTCCGGCGTGTCAAACAGCCACTCTTGGGTTTCGGATAGCCACTCCCGCAAGCCACTTGATGCCAAACTGGCAAGCCGGGTTCGGCCCGCTGGCCGTGGCCTCAGGGAGTATTCGCGGTACCCGGCGTAGCGCGGAAACCTCTGTGGGCCGAAGCACCTGTGGAGCGCATAGGCGAGGATCGCCAAGTAAGACTTCCCTGTGTTGCTGGGTCCAGCGAACACGGTGAGCGGGCGCAACTCGACGCTGGCATTCACTATCGGGCCGAAGTTCTCGACCTCGAGAGTGAAGTCCGAGGATTCCACCGAGCGCTGCTCGTCCATCGTCGGCTCCGATCACCCGCCAACGGCTTGCGGCCTAAGGTTCACTCAGGACTATAGCAATGCATCACTCTGGCTGCGAAGGTAGGCGTGGAGACGCAGAGGCCTGCTCACCGCAGTGTCACTGTCATCCCGGCCCGCCTCGACTCGTGCGGTGTGCGGTGACGCGAGGAGAGGGCAAACTCACTCCCCACGAATACCGCAGCGTTTGGAGCGGATTGGAAGACCGATAACTCGGCTCTGGTTCCGCAATCGACACTAACTGCCCGTCGGTCAGGTTTCCCTCTCGGCCCTCTCGCATAGTAGCTGGGGTTGATTCCCTACAGGCCAATCGCCAGTTCGAACGTTCGCAGCACAGCAGCCTGTGGCCAGCCACTCCTACCCTCGAAGCCTGGCCTGTACGCGCTCCGACTCCAGCTCGCGGAGGGCGTGGCGGCCGATCCAGCTCGGCGCCCGCGCCGGGTCGGCTGCGAGGCGGGCGGCGATGTCGCGGGCGGCGTCGTTCAGCGTGCGGCTACGTTTGCCCATCGCACGCAGGGCCATGTCCACCGCCTTCTTCACGTAGAGCCTGTCGTCCTGGGCGCCGTGCTCGATCCACTGGAGCGCGCCGATGAACCGGTCGTCGTCTGCTTCCTTGTCGTGGGTGCTCAGGCCCCAGAGCAGGGCGAAAGCCCCGCGCTTCTTGAACTCGCTGCGCGCCCTGGCCCACCGCGGCACCCTGCCCCAGGCGTGACGGGTGCGGTCGAACAGGTGAAAGCACGCCGTGTCGCAGATCGCCCAGCTATCGAAGTCGGCGGCCCAGCCGTCCATATGCGCACTCGTCACCGCCGAGGGCTCGGCGATGAATACGGCGACCGTTCTGGCCTCGTACCAGCCTGACTCCCACAGCGTGAGCGCCAGGTCATGGTCCTTTCCGATCTCCTTCGCATAGCTCTTCATGTCGCGCATCGCGAGTCCGAAGGCATGCTCGTTGGGGATTCCGTAACGCAGCATCCCCTCCCGGGCCTCTTCCGAGCCGTTCTCGCGCAGCCAGGCCAGCACTGAGTCGCTGGTGTGGGTCACGCCACCGCCCCCTGGGGGCTAGCTGCCGCCGGTGACGGAGAGGGTTGCGCCTGTCACCCAGGAGGCGGCGGGAGACGCGAGGTAGACGACGGCGGCGGCAACGTCCTCGGGCTCACCGATACGCTTCATGGGCAGCATGGAGCCGAGCCCCTGGCGCAACTGCTCCTCGCTCATGCCGGTGTACTCGATCATGACCTCGGTGGGGATGGGGCCGGGGGAGACGCCGACGACCCGCACCCTGGGCGCCAGCTCGGCGGCGAGCGTCATGGTGAGGCCGTTGACGCCGAACTTGGCGGCGGCGTAGGGGCCGTTCATCGGAGAGGGTTTCGTGGCGGCAGCGGAGGAGATGTTCACGATGACGCCGCCTTCCTCGCCCATGACCCGGCTTGCCGCTCTCGCCCCTGCCCAGACGGACTTGAGATTGAGGTCGATCTGGTTGTCCCAGGCCTTCTCGGGCGTCCCGAGGACGGTGCGGGCGGTCCGGTCCTGGGCGCCGCCGACGTTGTTGACCCAGATCGTGAGCTTTCCGAACTCGGCTACGGTGGCATCCGCGAGCGCCTCGATCTGGTCGACCTCGAGGAAGTCTGTCGTTCGCGCCAGCGCCTGTCCGCCCGCGGCCCGGACCTTGTCCGCGACCGCTTCGATCTCGTTCGTCCGCCGTGCGGCGAGAACCACCGCGGCGCCGGCTTCGGCGAGGCCGATGGCGATGCCCTCGCCAATGCCCCGGCCAGAACCGGTGACAACCGCCACCTGACCATCGAGACGGAACCGATCGAGGATGCTCACATTTCCCTCGTTCCCGTTGGTCCGCCACTGACGGCCAACGTCTGACCGGTAATCCACTCCGCCGCCGGGGAGCAGAAGTAGACCGCCGCCGCCCCGAGGTCCTCGGGCTTGCCGGCGCGCCCGGTGGGCAACTGCGATCCCATGTTCTCGACGGCGTCTTCGTCCACCTTCATGGTCTCGAAGAACATCTCCGTGGGAACGAGGCCGGGAGCGATGCAGTTCACCCTGATCTTCTGGGGCGCGAGCTCCATGGCGAGCGTCTTCGTCATGTTGATCATGGCGGACTTGGTGGCGGCATAGGGACCGGCGGAGGGGGAAGCGCCCCATGCGGCGACGGATGAGATGTTGATGATGTTGCCGCCCTCGGCCATCTGCTCGGCGGCGGCCTTCGCGCCCCACCAGGCGGTCTTCAGGTTAAGGTCTACGAGCGTGTCCCAGACGTCCTCGGGCGTATCGACGAGCGCGCGCTGGGTGCGGTCGAGATTCCCCCCGGCGTTGTTGACCCAGATGGTGAGCTTCCCCAGCTCGGCGACCGTGGCCTCGGCGAGGCGGTCGTTCGCGGGCCAGTCGAGGACGTCCATCCACGGCGAGGGCACGCCCACCCCGTTCGCGGACCTCTTCCGCCACGGCCTCGACCTCGTGTGTCCGGCGAGCGGCGACGGCCACGTCGGCGCCGGCCTCTGCGAAGGCCAGGGCGATGCCTCGGCCAATGCCGCGGCCTCCGCCGGTGACGACGGCCACCTGGCCATCGAGCCGAAACTGGTCGAGAACGCTCACGCCGGCATCGTACGGTATCGATGGGCTAGTGACTCCAGGGGGTGGCGGGTCCCCTTCGGGGCCCCGGGATGGTGCGTTCGGATGGTGGCATCTCTATCCTGAGCGGACCGCGCACGAGGGGAGGATCCGTTGACGCTTGATTTCGCGACCGCCGAGTTGCTTGCGCAGATGGCGGAGGGGGGCGGCAAGCCCCTGCACGAAAGCAGCGTCGAGGAGGCGCGGGCGCTTGGCGCGGGCCTTTCGGATATGAACGGGCCGGCCCCGGCCATGTTCCGCGTCGAGGAGCGCCGGCTGGCGGTACCGGGGGGCGAGGCGCCGCTGCGAATCCTGGCGCCGCTCGAGCAGCCCGCGGGCGTCATCGTGTACTACCACGGGGGCGGCTGGGTGATCGGCTCGATCGACGAGAGCGACACCGTGGCCCGCAAGCTCGCCGAGCGCACGTCCTGCGCGGTGGTCCTGGTCGACTACCGGCTCGCGCCGGAGCACCGCTACCCGGTGGCGGTGGACGACTCCTACGCGGCGCTCGAGTGGGTTGGCGAGCACCTGGCCGAGATCGCCGGGCCGGGCGCGCCCCTGTTCGTCGCCGGGGACAGCGCGGGCGGCAACCTGGCCGCCGTGATGGCGCTGCGGTCGCGCGACCGCGGAGGCCCGGCAATCGCGGCGCAGATCCTGATCTACCCCGTGACGGACGCCGACTTCGACCGGCCGTCGTACACCGATCCGGGGAACCAGGTGCTGCTGACGCGGGAGGCGATGGTCTGGTTCTGGGACCATTACACGCCGGACGCGGCGCGGCGGCTGGAGGCGGACGCCTCGCCCCTGCGCGCGGCCGACCTTGCCGGGCTCCCGCCGGCGGTCGTGCTGACCGCCGAGCACGACGTGCTCCGGGACGAAGGCGAGGCCTACGCGGAGCGGCTGCGGGAGGCGGGCGTGGCGGTCAACTTCATGCGCCACGAGGGGCAGATGCACGGGTTCTTCACCCTGCTAATGCTCCCGGGGAGCGAGCGGGGCTTTCAGCAGGTGGTGAAGGCCGTGCGCGCGGTCATCTACGAGCAGTCCAGGGAGTCGGCGCAGGCGTCGCCATAGCCGACGCACACGCACGAGAGTAGTAGTCTGGGGGCCTGAGCGCGCAGGCCACGCCTGACAAGGGAGAACCGCCATGACGACCGACACCACCCGCCCGGAATACGACGCCGTCGTGATCGGCGCCGGGTTCGCGGGCATGTACATGCTGTACCGGCTGCGCGACGTGCTCGGCCTCTCGGCGCGCGTATTCGAGGCAGGCGACAATGTGGGCGGTACCTGGTACTGGAACCGCTACCCCGGCGCGCGCTGCGACTCCGAGTCCTACATCTATTGCTACTCCTTCGACAAGGAGCTTGCCCAGGAGTGGACCTGGAGCGGCAAGTATCCCGAGCAGCCCGAGATCCTTCGCTACCTCAGCCACGTGGCCGACCGGTTCGACCTGCGCCGGGACATCCAGTTCGAGACGCGCATCACCGCCGCCCACTTCCGCGAGGACCTGAATCGCTGGGAGATCGAGACCGACCGGGGCGACCGCGTGCTGGCTCGGTACTTCATCACCGGCGTGGGGTGCATCTCGGCGGGGCAGATCCCCGAGATCGAGGGGCTCGATCGCTTCGAGGGCGAGTGGCACCACACGGGCGCGTGGCCGCACGAGGGGGTCGACTTCGCGGGCAAGCGCGTCGGCGTGATCGGCACCGGTTCGAGCGGGGTCCAGGCGATCCCGGTGATCGCGCGCCAGGCAGGGCACCTGACCGTCTTCCAGCGGACACCGCAGTACACCATCCCGGCGCGCCACGGCACGGTCACGCCCGAGTTCCTCGACGAGGTCAAGGAGAACTACGACGAGATCTTCGAGAAGAGCCGCTGGTCGGCCGGCGGCATGCCCTACGACGAGTCCCAGCGCTCGGCGCTGGACGTCGACGATGAGGAGCGGCGTGAGATCTATGAGGCCGCGTGGGAGCAGGGCGGATTCCGCTTCGTCCTCACGACCTTCAACGACGTCCGTGAGGATCGGCGGGCGAACGACACCGCCGCGGAGTTCATCCGCTCCAAGATCCGCGAGACCATCGACGACCCCGAGACCGCCGAGAAGCTGATGCCGCGCGACCACCCGTTCGGGTCGAAGCGCTCGCTCATCGACACCAACTACTACGAGACCTACAACCGCGACAACGTCGACCTGGTCGACATCCGCCACGCCCCGATCGAGGCGATCACCGAGAGCGGCATCCGCACGCGGGACGGCGAGTACGAGCTCGACGTCATCGTCTTCGCGACGGGCTACGACGGGATGACGGGCGCGTTCAACCGCATCGACATCCGGGGCCGCGACGGGGCGGCGCTCAAGGAGAAGTGGGCGGAGGGGCCGAGGGCGTACCTGGGGCTATCGCCCGCGGGCTTCCCCAACATGTTCATGATCACCGGCCCGGGCAGCCCGTCCGTGCTGAGCAACATGCCGCCCACGATCGAGCAGCACGTCGAGTTCGTGTCCGAATTCGTCGCCTACATGGGCGAGAACGGCATCGAGCTCGCGGAGGCGGACGCCGGGGCCGAGGCGGAGTGGGTGGACCACGTGAACGAGGTCGCGAGTCAGACCCTCTACATGCTGGCGGACTCGTGGTACCTGGGCGCGAATATCCCCGGCAAGCCGCGCGTGTTCATGCCCTACGCCGGTGGACTCGACGTCTACCGCCAGAAGTGCAACGAGGTCGCCGAGGCCGGCTATGAGGGATACGTGCTCCACAGCCGGGAGCCGGTCGGGGTCTGAGCGCGGGCGCTAGCCTCCGCCGGCGGACCCCTGCGTCCAGATGTGGTCGATGCGCGTGCGGTGGATGAACCACTCGCCGTCGACCTTCTTGTAGACGTCGTTGTAGACCCCGAGCAGGCCGACGGGATTGGGGTTGTCCCCGAGCCCCAGATCGAGCAGGAACCAGCTGCCGGTCGCGCTGTCCGGTCCGGTGAGCTGGACCCAGCCGTTGGTCGTCGCGTGCATGAACGAGAAGGGTTTGGAGGCGCCTCCGGCGACCTTCGCGTACTGCTCGCGGATCTCGTCGCGGCCGACCCAGTCGCCGTACGGCAGGTCGTCGCTGAACTCGCAGACGGCGTCCTCGGTGAAGAGCATCGCCATCTCGTCCGTGCGGAGGCCATCGAACAGCTGCGAGTAGAGGACCCTGAGCTGCTTGATCGCTTCGATCTCGAGATGCTCTTCGAGGGTTGGTGGCTTCACGCCCATAACGCATCGCTCCTCGTCGGATGTGCGGGGCAGGATACCGCGCCGGAGGGGGTGGGGCGTGGGCGAGGCGCGTTGAGGCGGTCAGTTGAGGTTGGGGAGGCGCGACCAGGCGTCCTGCTGATCGAAGAGCAGGTCGTGCATCTCCCAGAACTTGCCCTGTTCCCCGGCGCAGTGGGCGGCGACATGGGCGGCGGGAGCGTTGGGGTGGATCTGCGTCAGGGGGAAGTGGACGAAGGCGAGGGCCACGTCATCGCCGATGAGGTCGCGGAGTTGCGGGAGCGTGTCGTCGTACCAGCGCCGGCAGAAGGGACACTGGAAGTCGCTGAACTCGACGATCATGACGCGGGCGTCGGGGCTGCCCTCGATGGCGGCGCCGGCGACATCGGGGCGCTGGGGCACGATGGCGAGGCCGGGAGGATCGCGGCGGGCAAGCACCTGGAGGTCGTCCGAGTACTCGTCGATGGACGAAGGGCTGCCGGAGAGCTCGGCGGCGATGACCTCGGCGAACACCCAGGCCGGCTGCGCGCCGGAGATGAACTTGTCGTTGATGAAGAAGGTGGGGGTGCCGTTGACGCCCAGCGCGACCCCTTGCTGCAGCTGTTCCACGACCGCCTCCTCCGCTTCGGCGGACTGGACGCACTGCCCGAAACTCGCCAGGTCGAGCCCGAGGGACTCGGCGTAGCCGTCGAGGGCGTCGCGAAGGGTCGCCCCCTGGGCGGCTCCGCCACCAGCGTCCGAGCCCTGCTGGGCGGCGGCCACGATCCGGTCGGCGGTCTCGGAGAGCGACTCGGCGGCGACGGCGAGGGTCTCCGCGGAGGCCGAGAGCGACTCGGCGGAGTCCGAAAGCGACTCGGCGGAGGCCGAGAGGGAGTCGAGGGCGGGGGCGATCGGGGGGGAGGGCTCGGAGCCGTCGTCGGTCACGATGACGGCGACCACGATCGCGGCAGCGCCGAGGAGGATGGCGAGCGGGGTGAGGAGGTGGGACCACACGGGTGGTGGGGGGGATCCTGGATCGTCCGGGGGAAAGGTCACCTCGCGATCCTAGCGCGAACGGCGCTTCACGCGAGCGGCGACGGGGACGGGGACGGCAGGGATGGACACGGCGCTCTCTAGAAGACGGCGACGGGAGGCACTCCGTCGCCGGGCGCCCGGAGGTGGGGTGGGGCGGCCTTCAGAACTGGCGATAGGCGCGGTGTCGCATGACGATGCTCTGGATGACGCCGAGCCCGATGAAGAGGGTGAGAAGGGAGCTGCCGCCCTGGCTCACGAAGGGGAGGGGGAGGCCGGTGACGGGGAAGATGCTGAGGTTCACGGCGATGTTGATGTAGGCCTGCATGAGGATCATGATCACGATCCCCGAGGCCACCAGCTGACCGGGAACGTCGCCCGCGATCTGGGCCGCCCTGATCCCTCGCATCAATAAGAGGATGAAGAGGGCGAAGAGGGCCATGGCCCCCACGAAGCCGAGCTCCTCCCCGAGCACGCTGAAGATGAAGTCCTTGGTCTTCACCTTGAGGAAGTCGAGCTGGGTCTGATCGCCGTTGGTGAGACCCTTGCCGAAGAGCTGGCCCGACCCCACCGCGATCTGCGACTGGATCGGGTTGTAGCCGGCGTCGAGGGGGTCTTCCTCGGCATCGAGGAGGACGGAGATGCGCTCGATCTGGTAGTCGGCGACCGTGAACGTCCAGAGGAAAGGGAGCAGGGCGAGGAAGACGGCGCCGAAGAAGAGGAGATGGCGCCGCTGGATGCCCGCGACGACGACCATGCCCAGCCAGATGGCGGCGAAGATGATGCTCGTGCCGAGGTCGGGCTGGGTGAAAACGAGCAGGAGCACGGGAGCGGTGATCGCGAGCGAGCCCCCGAGCACACGCAGGTCGCGGGCGTCGCCGCCCTGCTCGCTGAGGAAGCGGGCGAGGAGGAGCACGGTCGCGACCTTGGCGAACTCGGATGGCTGGAACTGGACGGGGCCGAAGTCGAACCAGCGGGTCGAGCCGAACTCGGTCTGGCCGATGGGGATGAGGACGAGAAGCAGCAGGATGGAGGCCCCGTAGAGCCACCAGGCGTAGTGCAGGAGGGCGTGATAGTCGAGCCGCGAGACGATGAACATCGCGCCGATGCCGATGAAGGCGAAGAGGCCCTGCCGCACGACGGGATTCTGGAGGCTGACGGCGGGGCCGTCGTAGGAGCCGAGGCTGCCGCTGTAGATGAGCACGAGCCCGTAGCCGACGAGGGCAAGCGCCGCCAGGGCGAGGATCGCATCGAAGCGATCCCAGGCGCGAAGGGTGCCCTCGACTCCGAGTCGACTCATGGCGCCACGTTCTCCATGAAGAAGCCGATGATGTCGGCGGCGACGGGAGCGGCCTTGGTGCCGCCCACGCCAAGGTCATAGAAGACCGTGACGACGACCTGGGGGTTGTTGTAGGGGGCGAAGCCGGTGAACCAGGCTCGCTCCTTGGTGACGCCGTCCTCGGGGTCGACGAACTC
Organism: Dehalococcoidia bacterium; assembly: GCA_034428315.1. Lineage (GTDB taxonomy): Bacteria > Chloroflexota > Dehalococcoidia > Tepidiformales > Tepidiformaceae > UBA2991. Next base: position 10,743 of record DAOUID010000314.1, on the reverse strand, counting down.
GGCGGTTCCGGTCTTGCCGGCGACGAGGAGGTCGGGGAGGGCGGCGAGGCGGGCGGCGCCGTCGATGACGGACTGGCGCATGCCCTGGCGGATGACGGCGAGATGCTGCTCATCGACGGGCACGCGCTCCCGGGTTGGCTCGGTGGTGGAGACAACGGAGCCGTCGGCGGCGAGAACCTGCCTGGTGACGTACGGCTTCAGGAGGTCGCCACCGTTGGCGATGGCGGCGGTCGCGACCGCGATCTGCAGCGGCGTGGCCGTGACGTCGCCCTGGCCGATGCCCATGAAACACGTGTCGGCGAGGTACCAGTCGCGGTCCTCGGGGTTGAAGAGGGGACCGCTGCGGACACGGCGCTTCCACTCGGGGCTGGGGATGACGCCGGACGACTCGGTGCTGGCGATGTCGAGGCCGGTGACCTGGCCGAGCCCAAAGCTGCGAGCGTAGTAACCGAGAACGATGGCCGACTGCTCGATGTTGGCTCCGAGCCCGCCGATTCCCTCGCCGGGGATTCCGCAAGAGGCCATGTAGAAGTAGATGTTGGAGGACCAGGAAATTGCGCCGATGAGGTCAAGCTCGCCGTGGACGCGCCAATCGTAGAAGTAGTAGGGCTGGCCGTCCTCGCCAATGAATTCGAGCACCGTGCTGTCGACATTGCGCTGGGTGTAACGCGTGATGTTGCCCTCCTCGAGGGCCGCGGCGGCGGTGATGATCTTGAAGGTGGACCCGGGGGCAACCGGGCTGAGGGCCTGGTGCAGCAAGGGGATGCGGGGATCGTCCAGCAGCCGCTGGTACTCCTCGCCGGGATCGGGGAGGGAGAAGATGTTGTTGTCGTAGGTGGGCACGGAGACGATGGCGTAGACCTCGCCCGTGACGGGGCTCATCACGACGGCGGCGGCGGTGGTCGCCTCGCCCATGGTGTTGGTGAGCAGCTCGTACACGTAGCGCTGCAGGTCCGAGTCGATGGAGAGGAGGACGCCCTGGCCGCCCTCGGGCTCGGTGCTCTCGATCGTGGTGACGAGGTCGCCCAGGGCGTCGACTTCCCGGATCGCGTTGCCGGGGATGCCCCGAAGGACGGCCTCGTAGCGCGCCTCGACGCCGACCTTGCCGACCAGCTCGTTGAAGGCGTATCCGTCCTCCTGGAGGACGCGCCACTCCTCGGGCGATTGCGGTCCCACGTACCCGAGGATGTGGCTGAATTCGGCGCCGCCGGGGTAGAGCCGCCGGGGCTCGACCGAGAGGGTGACGCCGGGGAGATCGGCGGCGACCTGCTGGAGCATGAGGGCGACGGGCCGGTCGAGCGCGCGAGCGATGGGGATGGGGAGGTCATGCTGACCCCGCTCCTCGGCCGTGGTCACGGTCTCCTCGATCTGGAGGGCGGGGACTCCGAGAAGGTCCTCAAGGTAGAGGTAGAGGCGGTAGCGATCGGCGGGGCTCTCGGGCAGGAAGCTCGGGGTGATCATGGCGGCGAAGGAGCCGCTGTTCGTGACGAGCGGCTGTCCCTTGCGGTCGTAGATCAGGCCCCGGGTAGGGCTGACGCTCTCGGCGACGATGCGGTTGCGCTCCGAGCGCTCGGCGTACTCGGCGCCATCGACGAGCTGCATGTGGGCCAGCCGCCCCGCAAGAACGACGAAGAGCACGACCACGGCGATGCGCAGAATGCCCACGTTCCCGCGAGGCCGGTTGCGGCTGAGGCCGGGGTCGACGCGGCGATCGCCAACGAGACTCATCGCGTTAGAACTCCGCCTCTTCGAGGTCGAGGGAGTGGGTGGGCAGGCGGACCTGGCGGCAGAGGAAGTAGCTAACCGAGAGGAGGGCGGCATCGAATGCGACGCCCGGCAGGAGGATGCCGGTCACGAGCGAGCCCAGGTCGGGGCTCGCGCCGGAGGTGATGGCGACGGTGACGAAGACCAGGCGGGTCCAGACGGCGGCGCCGACAGCCATCACGAGGGCGAGGGCGTAGGGCGTCTGGGGGATGGCCCGCTGCCGCTGGATCCACGCCGCGCAGGGCAGAAGGGGCAGGTAGGCGAGCACCAACCACTCGTACTCGACGTTGGTGGAGAAGCCGAGGAAGAGCACGAGGAGCGGCAGACCGACCATGACGGCCCCCGGGCCGGCAAAGATGGCCAGGAGGAGCAGGACTACCACGGGAAGCTCGACGACGACCCCGGCGAGCGGGAAGAAGGGCGCGATGGCGACCTGGGCGAGGACGGTCGCCACGATCAGCAGCACCAGTAGCGCGGCCCGCACTACTCTTCAACCTCGAAGCGCGCCGGGGTGAAGCTGATCATGACGAGGACGGTGCGCGTGGTGGAGATCCGCACGGTCGTCTGGAGGCGCACGGTGGGGAAGGGATCCTGGGAGTCGCCGAGGACGGCCGTCACCTCGCCGATGGGGATGTCGGGGGGATAGGCGCCGCCGAGACCCGACGTCACGACGGTATCGCCGATATTCACGCTGCCCTCGACGAGATCGAAGCTGATGGCGCCGCCGTCGCCCCTGGCGATGCCATCGGCGGGGCTGCCGAGGACCTGCGCGGCGACGCTGCTTCGGCTATCGGTCAGGAGGCGGATGAACGAGCTCCCGGGGAGGGCTTCCGTGACGGTGCCGATGAGCGTCCCCTGGGTGGAGAGAACGGGGTTGCCCACCGCAACGCCGTGGTTGGAGCCCCGGTCGATGCGCAGCTCGCGGGTGAGGGGTCCCTGGATGCGGCTGAGAACGCCCGAGGTGAGCAGCACCACGGCAGGGTCGGCGGTGACCGGCCCGAGGGCTTCCTCGAGCTCGGCGAGGCGGAAGCTGTCGGCGCGGAGCGCGGCGTTCTCGTTGCGGAGGCTCTCGTTCTCACTCAGGAGGCGGCGGTTCTCCTCCTGCAGGCGGTCGACATCGCCGACGTCACCGAAGAAGTCGGCCACGGGCTGGAAGCCGGAGGAGATTCCCTCCTCGGCGGGGCCGGTGACGCGCAGGAAGACATCCTGCACGGGGTCGAGGAAACCTGCCCGCCCGATGATCGCGAGCAGGACGGCGAGGGCGACCATGGCCCCGACCCAGTACGTGTATCGACTGAAGAACAGCATGCGGCGACCGTTTCGAGGCTAGCGCCGCGCCCTTCCCGAGTCGAACTGCTGCTCGACCGTGCTGCTCGCCTCGATCTCGTCGAAGATGGCGCCGGCGCCACGGACGACGCAGAGCAACGGGTCCTCGGAGACGTAGACGGGGAAGCGCGTCTCCTGGCTGATGCGCCGGTCGAGCCCGCGCAGGAGCGCGCCGCCGCCGGCGAGGGCGATGCCGTGGGCCATGAGGTCGCTAACGAGCTCGGGAGGCGTGACCTCGATCGAGGAACGGACGGCCTCGACAATCTGGCTGACGGCGCCGGCGAGGGCGTCCCGCAGCTCGATGGTGCTGACCTCGACCGCCTTGGGGAGCCCGGTGGCCTGGTCGCGACCGCGGAGGGTGACGGACTCCTCGGTATCGAGGGGGGCGGCCGAGCCGGCCACCTTCTTCACCTCCTCGGCGGTGCGCTCGCCGATCAGGAGGTTATGCACCTGGCGGGCGTAGGCGACGATGCTGCGGTCCATCTCGTCGCCGGCGACGCGGATGGAACGGCTCACGACCATGCCCCCGAGGGAGATGACCGCGACCTCGGTCGTGCCGCCGCCGATGTCGACGACCATGCAGCCGGACGCCTCCATGACGGGCAGGCCCGAGCCGATGGCGGCAGCGAGGGGCTCCTCGATGAGGAAGCAGGAGCGGGCGCCCGCGCTCAGGGCGGCGTCGTGCACGGCGCGCTTTTCCACCTCCGTCACGCCGCTGGGAATGCCGACGACGACCCGGGGCTGGGCGAGAAAGGAGCGGTCCTGCACGGCGCGAATGAAGTAGCTGAGCATCCGCTCGGTGACTTCGAAGTCGGAGATCACGCCGTCGCGCAGCGGACGGACGGCGACGATGTTGGCGGGGGTGCGGCCGACCATGCGCTGGGCCTCCTCGCCAATCGCGAGGATGCGCTTGGAGGTGCGATCGATGGCGACAATGGAGGGCTCAATGATGACGATGCCGCGGCCCCGGACCATGACGAGCGTGTTCGCCGTCCCCAGGTCGATGGCGATATCGTGGGACAGGAAGCCGAAGAGCCGCGAGATGGGGCCAAGGCGTGCCACAAGACCGGTCCTGTCGCAGGCCTGGCCTGCGTTCTACGAGTAGGCGCTGCGACTCAGTATAGGGCAGGCGGCCCGGCAGCCCCGTGGCCCGGAGGGGTCAGGGAAGGGTGGCCAGGCCCTCGACGTGAACGAACAGGAAAAGGGCTTCGGGGTCGCGCGCCCAGGCGCGCCAGCCGGCGGCGATGCGCTCCAGGTCGTCGCGCGTAGCGAGGCCGTAAGCGAGCGCCTGCTCGGCGAGCGCGGAGGTGGTGATCCGCTCCGCCCAGGAGTCCCCCCAGTTCAGGACCTCGGCGGGGTCGCGCATGATCGCCACGGTGGTCGAGATCTCGACCTGCTCGAAGCCGGCGCGGGCCATCCAGGAGGCGATGCGCCGCCCCGCGTTGGCGTCGGCCCCGTTGCGGCGCACGACTTCCGTGTAGAGGGAGCGCCACTCCTCGATGGCCTCGGTGCGGGGGTGGCTGATCATCGTCTGGTAGTCGGAGTCGCGGGCGGCCACGTAGCCGCTGGAACGAACCACGCGGCCCATCTCGCGCAGGGCGGCGGCGGGGTCGGCGAGGTGCTGCATGAGCTGGTGGGCATGGGCGACATCGAAGGAACCGTCGTCGTAGGGGAGGGCGTAGGCACTGCCTTCCTCGAAGCTGAGGTTGTCGACGCCCTGCGCGAGGTCGCGCGCCGTCTCGAGGACGGAAGGCTCGGCATCGATGCCCACGACCTCGCCCGGCGCGACGTACTTCACGAGGCCGGCGGTGATCGAGCCGGGGCCGCAGCCGACATCGAGGAGGCGCATCCCGGGGCGCAGGTGGGGAATCAGGAAGGCGGCCGCCTCCTCGGCGGTGCGGCGGCTGTGCTGGGCGACAACCGACGCGTGGTGGCCGTGGGTGTAGGTGTCCCGCGGGGAGGTGTCGCTCATGGTGGCGCCATTGTGGACGTTCGGAGGCTTCGGGTCAGGACTCGCCGGCAGCCGCTTCGCGCTCCGCGCGAAAGCGGTCGAGGGCGGCGTGGCCTTCGTCCAGGACCGCCAGGTACTGCTCCTCGCTGAGGAGCAGCGTGCCCAGCTTCTCGGCGCGAGTGAGCTTGCTGCCGCCGGGCTCGGCGCCGGTGACGAGGAAGTCGGTCTTCTTCGAGACGGACCCGGTGACCGAGGCCCCGGCGTCCTTGGCGCGCGCCTCGGCGTCCCCGCGGGTCATGGAGTCGAGCTTGCCGGTGATGACGACGGAGAGACCGGCCAGCAGGTCGCTGGCGGGCTCGACGACATCGCCGGCCATGTTGACGCCGGCCTCGCGCAGGCGGCGGACGATGTCGCGGTTCAGGTCCCGCTCCGCCCAGCGGGCGATGCTGCGGGCGACGACGGGCCCCACGCCCTCGACTTCCTGCAGGGCCTCCTCGCCGGCGTCGAGGATGGTGTCGAGGTCGCCGTAGCGTTCGGCCAGCAGGCGTGCGGTCTCCGCGCCCGTGTGGCGGATGCCGAGGGCGAAGATGAGGCTGGGGAGGGGGCGTTCCTTGCTGAGGCGAATGCCCTCGATCAGGTTGGAAGCGTTCTTCGAGCCGAAACCGCGATCCTCGATGCGGAACCGGGCCAGCTGGGCAACGCCCGGCTCGACACCGTCCTCCAGCCAGGACGCGACCTGTCGCTGGTTTTCGTCGCGCTCCTGCCAGCGGGCGATGCTGCGGGCGACGACGGGCCCGATGCCTTCCGCCTCCTGCAGCGCCTCCTCGCCGGCCTCGAGGACGGCTTCGACGCTGCCGAGATGGCTTACGAGCGTGGCGGCGCTCTTCTCGCCGATGTGCTGGGGAAGTGTGATGGATTCGAGCTGCTCGGCGGTGAGTTCGTAGATGTCGGCGACGTCGCCCACGAGCTTCCTCTGGAAGAGGACGTAGGAGAGACGCTCGCCCAGACCCTCGATGTCCATGGCGCCACGGGACGCGAAGTGCTCGACGAGACGGACCTGCTGCTGGGGACAGGCGAGATTGGGGCAGTAGGAGTCGGCGGCGTCCTCCTCGCGCTCGACGGGGGTGGTACAGGCGGGGCAGGTCTCGGGCATCGCGAACACGCGCTCGCTGCCGTCGCGCAGGCTGACGACCGGCGCGACGACCTGGGGGATGACGTCGCCGGCGCGCTGGACGATGACGGTGTCGCCGATGCGGACGTCCTTGCGGTGGATGTCCTGCTCGTTGTGGAGAGTCGCCATCTGGATGCGGGCGCCGCCGACGACGACCGGTTCGAGCACGGCGAAGGGATTGAGCGCGCCCGTGCGGCCCACGTTGACGGCGATGTCGAGGAGCTTCGTGGTGCGCTGTTGGGGCGGGAACTTGAAGGCCGTCGCCCAGCGGGGCTCGCGCCCGACGACGCCCAGCCGGTCCCACTCGGTCGTGTCGTCGATCTTGATGACGACGCCGTCGATGTCGTAGTCGAGGCGCTCACGGCGCTGGCCCCACCAGGAGACGCGCTCGGCCACTTCGCTGAGGTTGGCGTGGCGGTGGGCGTCGCTGTTCACGCGGAAGCCGAGGCTGGCGAGCCAGTGGAGCCGCTCGATGTGGCTCGAGGGCACCGGGCCCTCGCTCCAGCCCACCTGGTAGACGTAGATGGAGAGGGGGCGCTGGGCGGTGATGGTGGGGTCGAGCTGGCGCACGGCCCCGGCGGCGGAGTTCCGGGGGTTGGCGAAGAGGGGTTCGCCGCGCTCGGCGCGTTCGGCGTTCATGCGCTCGAAGCCGCTCTTCGTCATGTAGACCTCGCCGCGCACCTCGAAGGCGGCGGGGAAGTCGCCGGAGAGGGCGAGGGGGATGGTGCGGATGGTGCGGAGGTTGGGGGTGATGTTCTCGCCCCGACGGCCGTCGCCGCGGGTGGCGCCCTGCACGAAGCGCCCATCCTCGTAGGTGAGGGAGATGGCGAGGCCATCGATCTTCGGCTCCGTCGCGAGGGCAAAGTCGTCGCGGCCGGCGCGCTCGGCGGCGCGCCGGTGCCAGTCGGCGAGGTCCTCGGCGGTGCTGGCGTTGGAGAGGCTGAGGAGGGGGGCGCGATGCTCGACGGTCGAGAACGCTTCGAGGGGGGCCGCGCCAACGCGCTGGGTCGGGGAATCTGGCGTGATGAGCTCGGGAAAGGCCGCTTCGAGGTCCCGCAGTTCGTTCAGCAACTCGTCGTACTCGCCGTCGCTGATCTCGGGCGCGTCGAGCACGTAGTAGCGATGGTTGTGGTGGTTGATGAGCGAGCGCAACTCCTCGCTGCGGAGTCGAGCCTCGTGCTGGGAGTCAGCCATCCGTGCCTCAATTTTATCGCGCGAGGCAGCGGCGCTCGACCGGCCCCGACGGCTGATGACGATAGTGGAACGAGGCCGCACACTGGCCTCATGGCCGCCAATCCCTTCCTGGTGGTGGTGGACTACGACGCGGGCAACCTGCGCAGCGTCGAACGGGCGCTCGCGCACGTGGGCGTGGACGCGACGATCACGGCCGACTGGGCGGACGTGGCCCGCGCGAACGGGGTGATCCTGCCGGGGGTGGGGGCAGCCTCGGACACGATGGCGAAGCTCGGCGAGCGCTCGCTGACCGAGCCGCTGCGGGAGTACGTGGCCTCGGGGCGGCCGTTCCTCGGAATCTGCATGGGCCTGCAGGCGCTGCTCGACCACTCGGACGAGGGGGGCGGGCAGGAATGCCTCGGCCTGCTGCCGGGGAACGTGCGCCACTTCGGCTTCGACCACCTGAAGGTGCCGCACATGGGCTGGAACCAGGTGACGTGGCTGCGGGAGCACCGGATCACCAGCGGCATCCCGAGCGGCTCCTACTTCTACTTCGTACACAGCTTCTACCCGGACCCGGCGGACCCAGACCTGGCGCTGGGCGAGACGACGTACGGCCTCACGTTCCCGAGCGTGCTCGCGCGCGAGAACATGGTGGCGACGCAGTTCCACCCGGAGAAGAGCGGCGAGGCGGGGCTGGCGATCTACACGAACTTTGCGGACTGGGTGCGCGAGGCGGCGTGAGCTTCGAGGTGATCCCGGCCATCGACATCCGTGGAGGGCGGTGCGTACGCCTCACGTACGGTGACTACGACCGGGAAACGACCTATGCCGACGACCCGGCGGCGGTCGCGCGGGAGTGGGAAGCGCAGGGCGCGGAGCGGCTTCACGTGGTCGACCTCGACGGGGCGAAGGAAGGCCACCCCGTGAACCGGGCGGAGGTGGCGGCCATCTGCAGGGCGGTCGGCATTCCGGTCGAGGTGTCGGGAGGATTGCGCACGATCGAGGATATCGAGGGGGCGGTGGAGCGGGGGGCGGGGCGCATCCAGCTCGGGAGCGCCGCCGTTCGCAACCCTGACCTCGTGAACCTCGCATCGGAGCGCTTCCCGGGCATGCTCGTGGTGGCCATCGACACGCGCGCGGGGGAGGCGCTGACGGAGGGGTGGCGCGAGGGGTCCGGAGCCGACGGGCTGACACTCGCGCTGGAGATGGTGGAGCGAGGCGCGCCCCGCATCATGGTCACGGACATCGGGCGGGACGGCGCCCTGGCGGGGCCGAACGTGGAGCTGGCGGCGGAGTTCGCGGAGGCGCTCTCGGTGCCGGTGGTCGCCTCCGGCGGAGTCACGACGGCCGACGACTTGCGGGCGCTGGCGGAGACGGGCTGCGAGGGTGCGATCGTGGGCAAGGCGCTCTACGAGCGGCGCTTCACGCTGGCGGAGGCGCTGGAGGCGGTGGCGGCGTGCTGACGAAGCGGATCATCCCCTGCTTCGACGTGGACCGCGGGCGCGTGGTGAAAGGCGTCTCCTTCGTGGAGCTGCGCGACGCGGGCGATCCGGTCGAGCTGGCCAAGCTGTACGACGCCGAGGGAGCGGACGAGCTCGTATTCCTCGACATCACGGCCTCCTCGGACAACCGCGCAACCGTGTACGACATGGTGTCAGCGACGGCGGACCAGGTGTTCATCCCGTTCACGGTGGGAGGCGGCATCCGCACGACCTCGGACATGAAGACGATGCTGGAGCTGGGAGCGGACAAGGTCAGCATCAACACGGCGGCGGTGAACGACCCGGACCTCGTGAACGAGGGGGCCTACCGCTTCGGGAGCCAGTGCATCGTCGTCGCCATCGACGCGAAGGGGGTGGGGGACGGCTGGGAGGTCTACACGCACGGGGGGCGCACGCCCACGGGCATCGACGCCATCGCCTGGGCGCGGGAGGTGGTGGGGCGGGGCGCGGGCGAGCTGCTCGTGACGAGCATGGACACGGACGGCCACCAGAGCGGGTACGACATCCCCATGCTGCGCGCGATGAGCGAGGCCGTGAACGTGCCCGTCATCGCCTCCGGGGGCGCGGGCGGGCCCGACCACATGGCGGAGGCGCTGACGGAGGGGAAGGCGGACGCGGTGCTGGCGGCGAGCATCTTCCACTTCGGGACGTACTCGATCCGCGAGGTGAAGGACGCGCTCTCGGAGCAGGGGATCGCGATGCGTCCGGTGGCCGATCGCGACTGAGCCGCGCCGCGAGCACAGCGCCTCCCTCGGGTATGCTCGAAAGCAGCGAACACGCCACGCCCGGAGCGCGCCCATGCCCCTTACCTTCGACGAACACGACCGCATTCCCGCCATCGTCCAGGACGCCGAGACGAACCAGGTCCTGATGCTTGGCTGGATGAATCGGGAGTCTCTGGACCACACCTTCGCGACGGGGCACGTGACGTTCTGGAGCCGCAGCCGGGACGAGCTCTGGGAGAAGGGCCTGACGAGCGGGAACTTCCTGAACTTCGTCAGCCTGCACAAGAACTGCGAGGACAACTCGCTGCTGGTGCTGGCGCGACCCGAGGGGCCGACGTGCCACACGAACAACGTGACGTGCTACTACCGCGAGGTCGACCGCGAGCACGACCTGCCATGAGCGACGCCTGGTCGCCAGGCAAGCCCGACTACACGGCGCTGGACCTGCCGGCGCCCCCGCCCGACCGCCCGTACGTCATCGCGAACACGGTGATGTCGGCGGACGGGAAGAGCGTGATCGAGGGCACGGAGCAGGGCATCGGGTCGGCGGTGGACCAGCGGCTCATGCGGGAGCTGCGGGTGAACGCGGACATCGTCCTGAACGGGGCGGGGACGCTGCGGGCGAGCGGCACCTCCTCGCGGCTGGGGGACGAAGCGCTGGAGGCGATCCGGGTCGAACGGGGCAACCCGCGGACGCCCATCGCGGCGGTCGTGAGCCGGGGGGGCGACCTGCCGCTGGAACGACCGTTCTTCACGGCACGGGACTTTCCAGCGGTGGTCTACCTGTCCGAGGCGGCGGCGGCCGAGCGGCGTCGGGCGATTGAGGCGACGGGGCGCCCCGTCGTCACGCTCGCGGAGGGGCGCGAGTTCGCCGAGATGCTGCGCCACATGCGGCAGGAGCTCGAGGCGGAGGTGCTGCTGGTCGAGGGTGGTCCCACGGTCTACGCAGGCCTGTACACGCTCGACGCCATCGACGAGGCGTTCGTGACGCTCGGGCCGGTGGTGGTGGGCGGCGCCGACACGTTGACGGCGGTCGCGGGAGAAGCGCTCACGCGAGAGACAGCGAAGCGCCTCGCGCTCATGTCGGCCCACGCGAACCCGGAGACGGACGAGGTCTACTTGCGGTAC
>DAOUID010000313.1:0-1694 GCA_034428315.1 Dehalococcoidia bacterium | reverse complement strand
CGACGAGGTCATCCGCATCGAGGACAAGGACGCCTTCGCCATGACCGCCCGCCTCACCCGCGAGGAGGGCCTCCTCGTCGGCATCTCCGCCGCCGCCAACGTCCTCGCATCCCTCACCGTCGCCGAGCGCCTGGGAGAGGATGCCCGTATCGTCACCATCCTCTGCGACACCGGGGAGCGGTATCTCAGTGTCGACCTCTAGCCCGGCGGCGGGAGCCGCTCCACAATCCGATGGCCCCAACGGTGGGCCCCACAGCGAGGCAGAGCCAGTGACTGTCAACGTCTACGTCCCCACCCCCTTCCGCCACCTCGTGGGCAACCGCATCCGCGTGCGCGCCACAGGCGCGAACCTGCGCGAGGTCATGGACGACCTCGACACGCAGTTCCCCGGCTTCGGCCTCCAGGTGCGCGATGCCACCGGCGAGCTCGCCACTCACATCGGCGTGTACGTGAACCAGGTCGAGATTGACGCCCTCGACGGCGAGGCCACCGCCCTCGCCGCCGGCGACGAGGTCGCCTTCATCCCCGCCCTTGCCGGCGGCGCCGATGTCGTCCTCACCCCCGAGATGGTCGAGCGCTACAGCCGCCACCTCATCATGCCCCAGGTCGCCAGCGTCGGGCAGCGCAAGATCATCGAGGCCCGGGTCCTCGTCGTCGGCGCCGGTGGGCTCGGCTCACCCGTCGCCCTCTATCTCGCCCTCGCGGGGATTGGCACCATCGGCCTCATCGACTTCGACATCGTCGACCGCTCCAACCTCCAGCGCCAGATCCTCCACCAGACCGCCGACATCGATCGCCCCAAGGTCCAGTCGGCGAAGGAGACCCTCCTCGCCCACAACCCCAACATCGAGGTCGTCCTCCACGAGGCGCCCCTCACCAGCGACAACGCCTTCGAGATCATCGAGCAGTACGACATCGTCGTGAACGGCGCCGACAACTTCGCTACCCGCTACCTCGTGAACGATGCCTGCTACCTCCGCGGCAAGAAACTGGTCGATGGCTCCATCCTCATGTTCGATGGCCAGGCCACGACCTACCTGCCCGGCCAGGGCTGCTACCGCTGCCTCTACCCCGCCCCGCCCCCACCCGGCATGGTGCCCAGCTGCGCCGAAGCCGGCGTGCTCGGCGCCATGTGCGCCACCATCGGCAGCATCCAGGCCACCGAGGTGCTCAAGCTCGTCCTCGAGCAGGGCGAGCCCCTCGTCAACCGCCTCCTCCTCTACGATGCACTCTCCCTCGAGTTCCGCACCGTCAAGATCCGCCGCGATCCCGACTGCCCCCTCTGCGGCGAGAGCCCCACCATCACCGAGCTCATCGACTACGAGGAGTTCTGCGGCGCCCCCTTCCCCCACCCGGAGGAAGAGGAAGCCGCCGTCTAGCCTCGAACCAGCAAGCCAGCACCAGGAGAAGCAGCCCGTGACCTCAGCCACCGCGCCCACCGTCCGCATCCGCGTTACCGCCGTCCTCCAGAAGCTCGTTGGCGGGCAGAAGGAGATCGAGGCGAGGGGCGCGACCGTGGCCGAGGTCGTCGACGACATCGAGGCCAGTTACCCCGGCTTCAAGGCCCAGATGTACGGTGACGACGGGCAGCTCCAGCGCTTCGTCAACGTCTACCTCAACGACGAGGACATCCGCTACATGGGCGGCGCCGGCACCGCCCTCAGCGACGGCGACGTCCTCGACATCCTCCCCGC
>DAOUID010000312.1:0-5435 GCA_034428315.1 Dehalococcoidia bacterium | reverse complement strand
ATCCTTCGCGCTAGCCCGTCCCGAAGTGCTCCCGCGCCAGCGCGATGAGCCGCTCGGGCTGGTCGTGGTGGACCCAGTGGCCCGCCCCCTCGACCGTCACCGGGCGCACACCCGCGAGCCCCTCCACCCAGCGCTCCATCCCCCGCATCAGCCCCGCCTCGCTCCCCATCAGGTAGAGCACGGGGCACGCGATTGCCTCGATGAAGCCGCGCATCTCCGAGAGCGTGTACTCGTCCCGCCGCACCCCCGGACGCGACCAGTTGTCGAACTTCCAGATCAGCTCGCCGCCGTCCTCGCGCACGGCGTGGACGGCGATGTGTCGCGCCTGGTCGGGCGAGAGCCGCGGGTTCATCTCCTGAACGCGCCGGATGGCGCTCTCCAGGTCCGGGTAGCGGCGCACCTGCCTCGTTTCCAGCGACCGGCGCTGCTCGACGTGCTCCTTGAAGCGCTGCGGGGTCATCGGCTCGGGCTCCTCGAACAGCCCCGGCACCCGCCCCTCGATCGCGACGATCGACGCGAACTGCTCCGGGAACGTCCCCGCCGCGATGAACGTGACCTGCCCCCCGAACGAGTGACAGATGACGCGCACCGGCCGGTCCAACCGCTCGACCAGGGTGAGCAGGTCGATGGCGTACTGCGCCGTCGTGTACTCGCTCCCCGGAGACCAGTCGGACTCGCCGTGGCCGCGCAGGTCCGGCGCGACCACGTAGTGGTCGTCCGCGAACGCCTCGGCGATGCCGTCCCAGCTGCGCGCATGGTCGCGCCCGCCGTGCACGAGCACGAGCGGCCGCGCGTCTACGTCGCCCCACGCCCAGTACGAGAGATGCAGGCGCTGTGAGTCGAAGAAGTGCTGGGTGGGCTGTTGGCTATTGGCCATTGGCTGTTGGTGGGTCTTCGCTGAAGGGAGCTGGGACGGGCGCATCCGGTGAGGGTCGCCTCGCCGGGCCCATAATAGAGGCCGGAGTTCCAACGCAGTGCCTCCCACCGACGACTCACCGACCACCGACCACCGACCACCGACCACCGGCTCCGTCACCCTCGTCGGCGCCGGCCCCGGCGACCCCGGCCTCATCACCGTCGCAGGCCTCGAGGCCCTGCGGAACGCCGACGTCGTCCTGCACGACGCCCTCGCCCCGCGCGCCCTGCTGCGCGAAGCGCTCGCCGGCGCGGAGGTGCGCAACGTCGGCAAGCGCGCGGGCGCCCACGCCGCCACGCAGGACGAGATCGAGGCGCTCATGCTCGAACGCGTCCGCGAGGGCAAGCGCGTCGTGCGCCTCAAGGGTGGCGATCCCTTCGTCTTCGGGCGCGGCTCCGAGGAGATGCGCGCCTGCCGCGAGGCGGGGGTGCCCTGCACCGTCGTCCCCGGCGTGACATCCGCCATCGGCGCGTTCGCCTACGCCGGCATCCCCGTCACCCACCGCGGCCTCTCCAGCGCCTTCATGGTCATCAACGCCCGCAGCATGAATGACGGCGTCACCAGCTGGCGCGCCGCCGCCGAGGTCGACACGCTCGTGCTGCTGATGGGCGCGGAGACCCTCGCCGAGTGCGCCGCGCGCCTCATCGCCGAGGGCCGCGCGGCTGGGACGCCCGCCGCCTCCGTACAGTGGGGCACCCGCCCCGACCAGCGAGTCGTAACGGGCCCCCTCGCCGGCATCGCCGAGCGCGCCGCCGAGGCGGGACTGTCCGCCCCCCTCGTGACCGTCGTCGGGCCGGTCGCCGCGCTCGCAGGCGAGCTCGCCTGGTTCGACCCCGGCCCCCTCGCCGGACGGCGGGTGGCCGTGACGCGCTCCCGCGCGCAGGCGAGCGAGCTCGTGGCCCTGCTCGAGGCCGAGGGCGCCTTCGTGACCGAGACCCCGACCATCGAGCTCGTGTCGCGGGCCGGCGCCCCCGAGCTCTGCGAGGCAGTCGCCGCCCCCGCCGACTGGTGGGCGTTCAGCAGCGCCAACGGCGTCCACGCGGCTATGGAGACGCTCGCCGCCGCCGGCCTCGACTCCCGCGCCCTCGCCGGGCGCCGCCTCGCCGCCGTCGGCGAGGCGACCGCCGCCGCGCTGGCCGGCTACGGCCTGCGGCCCGACTTCGTCCCCGAGCAGTCCTGGTCGAGCGCCCTCGCCGAGCTCCCGGCGGAACCGGGCGAAACAGTGACGCTGTTCCAGTCCAACCTCTCGCCCCCCGACCTGTGCGCGGCGCTGGAAGCCCGCGGCCTGGCCGCGCGGCCCGTGACCGCCTACGAGAACCGCCCCGTTCCCCTCACGGACGAGCAACTGGAGGCCGTCCGCGAGGCCGACGCCGTCACCTTCACAAGCAGCTCCACCGCGCGAAACCTCCACGCAGCCCTCGGCCCCGATGCCGGCAGTCTCGCGGCCGCCCTCATCAGCATCGGGCCGAGCACCTCGACGGCCGTGCGCGAGTGCTTCGGCCGCGTCGACCTCGAGGCCGCCTCCCCCGGCCTCGAGGCGCTCGTACGCGTTGTCATCGACGCGCTGGCGCCCGGCTCCGTGCGATGACTCGCGCGCTCGTCCTCGCCGGCCACGGATCGCACCTGAACGCGCGCTCCAGCGAGGCCGTCCACGCCCATGCCCGCGTCCTCGCCGGGGATGGCGACTGGGACGAGATGCTCGTGGCTTTCTGGAAAGAAGAGCCCTCCCTCTCCCGCGCCCTCGACGGCTGCACGGCCAGCGAGGTGACCGTCGTCCCCGTCTTCATGTCGGAGGGCTACTTCACGGGCGAGGTCATCCCCGCCGAGATGGGCCTCGACGGCCCCCTCACGCGGCGCGAGGGACGGACCATCCGCTGCACGCGGCCGGTCGGCGTCCACCCCGCCCTCGCCGGCATCGTCGTCGAGCGCGCCCTGGAGGCAGGCGCCTCCGGGGACGACGCGCTCTTCGTGCTCGGCCACGGGACGCGCCGCAACGCCGGTTCCGCGAACGCCGTCCAGGATCAGGTCGAGCGCGTGCGCGCCGCGGGACGCTTCGCGCACGTCGCCGCCGCCTTCACCGACCAGGACCCGAACGTCGCCTCGATCCCCGAGCTCGCGGGCGAACGCAACGCCGTGGTCGTCCCCTTCTTCGCCTCGGAGGGCTGGCACGTCGGCCAGGTCGCCGCCAACGGGGCCCGCGCCGTCCGCTACACCGAGCCCGTTGGCACCCACCCCGGCATCGCCGCCGTCATCCGCGACCTCGCCCTGGAAGCGGCGAGGGCGTAGCGCTCGTCTCTACCGCTCGATCGGGCCGCCGGCGAAGACGGTCGAGCGCACGACCGCGGGGTTGCCGTCGTTCTGGATGGCGTCGTGCCGCCGGGGGATCTGCCCTTCGTGGTCGTCGTGCGTGAGGATGTAGAAGCGGTTCGCCTTGATCCCCTCGAACACGCACTCCGCCGCCCACTCCGGCGAGAGCGCCTGTAGCCGCACCGTGTCGCTGAAGCCCGGCGTGTTCTGCGTCCGTTCCTTCACCGCCTCCGCGTCGAGATCGCGCAGGTGTTCGGGGCGGTTCCGCTCGGAGTTGCGCAGGTTCGTCCGGATGATGCCCGGGCAGAGCACCGACACGCCCACGTTCGAGCCAGCGTCCTGCAGCTCGCCGTAAAGCGTCTCCGAGAGGGTCACAACGCCGTGCTTGCTCACGTTGTACGGCCCCGTTCCCGAAACCGAGACGAGCCCGGCCATCGAGCCCGTGTTCACGATGTGCCCTTCGTCCTGCTCGATCAGGTGCGGCGTGAACACGCGCACGCCGTGAATCACGCCCCAGAGGTTCACCCGAAGCACGAACTCCCAGTCGTTCACGCCCAGCTCCCACATCGTCCCCCGCGCCCCCACGCCCGCGTTGTTGCAGACCACGTGCACCGAGCCGTAGTGCCCCAGCGACTCCTCCGCGAGGTTGTCCATGGAGGCGGCGTCGCCGCAGTCGGTCTGGACGGTGAACACCTCGGCGCCGTTCTCGCGCAGGCCGGCGGCGGCCTCCTCCAGCACGGCCTCCTCGATGTCGGCGAGGACGAGACGCATGCCCTCGGCGGCGAAGCGCGTCGCCATGCCCAGCCCGATGCCGCTCGCCCCGCCCGTGACAACGGCGACCTTGCCCTCGAATTCCTGCATGTCCGTCCTCCTCGTGATGGCGGGCGCAGCCTACAACAAGAAGGCCGCGCACAAGCCGTGCGCGGCCTCCCGCTTGTGGACGGCTGGCGGGCCTAGCGGTCCGGGCCCTCCAGGTAGTCGTCGATGACCTTGTGCATGTGGCGGATGCGGCGCTCGCGGTAGTTGATCAGCAACCCCTTGAACGAGCGCGAGTTCATCCCCTTCTGCACGCGTGGCAGGTTGTACGAGTCCTGGTCCAGGCCCAGGCCCAGCGAAATCTCGCCGTGCTTGTGGGTCGTGTGGACCGGACGCGGCGGCGGATCCGAGCCCTCCGGGATTCGCACGTAGTTCTGCAGGTCGTAGTACATCTTGTTCGGGTCGGTCGCATGCGGCCGCTGCCGGAACAACATCACGCCCGAGTGGTGCGTGTTCAGCGTGATGTTGGGGAAGATGTAGTAGTGGTAGTCGTCCGAGAGCTGGTCGTCGTTCAGCTCGGAGAGGTCGATGCCGTGGGCGGCGGCGTGCTTCTTCACCTGCGCCTGCAGCGCCGGACGCACGTCCGCGGGGCCGCCCTCGAACGTCTCCGGATCGATGCCCGCGGCCTGCAGCATCTCCTTGAGCGCGCGCGTCAGCTCTTCCTGGTTCGGATAGCGCGGGCTCAGCAGGCCGAACGGGACGAGATAGCGGTTGTGCCGCTCGTACAGGTCGATCTGCACGTGGATGTCATCGATGTTCTCGAGGATCTGCGGGTGGATGCCCTGCACGTGGTAGACCTCGTTGAAGGCGTCCACCGAGGTCTTCCAGTTGCAGTCCCACTCGATCGTGACGTCCTGGACGAAGTACTGCTTCTCGAAGTGGTACGGGTTCAGGTGCTCCGGAATCTCGCCCAGGAACTCCTCGAGCGGCTCCGCGTCCGGGTTCATGTTGAACCAGACCCAACCGCCCCAGACGTCCGTCGGCACCTCGATCAGGGCCGTCTCCTGGGGAACGCCCTGCGTGAACGTGTCCTCGTCGGGGACGAACTTCTTCGAGCCGTCGAGGTTGAACTCGAAGAAGTGATAGGCGCACTGAAACGATTCCGCGTGGCCCATGCCCGGGTTGCGGATCTGGTTCCCGCGGTGCGGACAGACGTTATAGAACGCGCGGATCTTGTCTTCCGCCTCGCGCACGATCAGGAGCGACTCGGGCCCCAGCTCGGTCGTGAAATAGTCGCCCACGGCGGGGATGTCGGACTCGCGGCCGGCCATGTTCCAGACCTTCGTCCACATGCGCTCCCACTCGAGGTCCATGAACTCCTTCGAGGTATAGCGCTCCTTAATGAACTTTGATTAGTATAGCCCACAAAGCCCCCTACTCATTTAGTGACTGTATT
>DAOUID010000311.1:0-4451 GCA_034428315.1 Dehalococcoidia bacterium | reverse complement strand
AGCCGCTCGACGACGAGGTCGTCGTCGAAGGAGATGAGGACGCCAAAGAGGTCGAATACGATGACATCGATCTCCGAGCCGGCGATTCGCATTGGGGCGTCCGGGGGGCTCCCGTAGCGGCCTTCCGTATACAGTCTCGCTGTACTGTACTGCGAGCCGTCGTGGGTGCGGGAGCGACGTTCCGGCAACGAGGAGGCAGGGCTTGAGGAAGGCGCAGTCCGGACGCGCGGCGCCGTGGCTGCCAGCCATCGTGGCGGGCACGATGGTGCTGGCGCTGGTGGCCGTCGGGTGCGGCTCGGACGATTCCACTCCGCCGCCACCGGCGGAGAGCCCGACGCCAGCCACGGGGGCGACGCCCGTCGCCACCGACACGCCCGTAGCAGAACGTTCGAGCCCGGCCGACCCGAGCGACGCTTACTTCGACCTCGACCGGGTGCTGGACATCGCCATCGAGATCGCGCCCGAGGACTGGGAGACCCTGCGCCACCAGACCCGCACGTTCGAGGACGTTCTGGCCGAGATCGAGGAATACCGCCTCTCCCGGCCATTCGCCGACATCTACACCTGGTTCCCGGCAACCGTGACGGTCGACGGCGAGACGCACACCGAGGTGGGCGTGCGGAAGAAGGGCTTCCTCGGCTCCCAGAGCGATACGAAGCCCTCCCTCAAGCTGCGGTTCGACAAGTACGTGGACGGCCAGGCGCTGGGCGGGGTGATGGAGCGCATGACGCTGAACAACGGCGTCCAAGACGCCTCGCTGGTCAACACCTGCCTGGCCCACCAGGTCTTCGCCAGCGCGGGCATCCCGGCTTCGCGGTGCAGCTTCGCGACGGTTTCGGTGAACGGGAAGAACCTGGGCCTGTACATCCACGTCGAGGAGCTCAAGAAACCGTTCCTGGCGCGCCACTTCGCGAGCGCCGAGGGCAACCTGTACGAGGGCACGGTGAGCGATTTCACCGCGGAGTACCGCGGCACGATCGAGAAGAAGACGAACGAGGACGAGGATGACTGGTCGGACGTAGACGCGGTGGCGGCGGCGCTGCAGGACCCCTCGGAGGCCGGGCTAACGGCCCTTGCGGAGATCGTCGACCTGGACCGCTTCCTCACGTTCTGGGCGGTGGAGGTGCTGGTGGGACACTGGGACGGCTATGCCGGCAACCGCAACAACTACCAGTTCTACCGGGAGCCCGGCGGGCGCTTCGTGTTCATCCCCTGGGGCGTGGACCAGGCGTTCCACCTGCAGGACGACCCCAACCCCTTCGACGGTATCGGCAACCCCCCGCCCTCGGTGCTGGCCCTGACGGCCATCCCCAACCGGCTGTACCACGACGACGAGTGGCAGGCCCGGTACGTTGGGCGGCTGAAGGAGCTGCTCGACACCGTGTGGGAGGAAGACGAGCTGCTCGCGAGCGTCGACAAGATGGCGGCCATCGTGCAGGAGCACGCGCTGCCCGATGGCAGGGCGGCGGCAGCTGCGGATACCGAGCGCGTGCGCCAGTTCATCAGGAAGCGGAGGGTAGAAATCATGGATGACCTGACGCCGGAACCCCCGGCATGGCCCGCTCCCGAGCAGCCCGAAGCCGAGGAAGGTTCGGTGGAGGTGCGCTTCGAGACGACCTGGGGGAGCAACAGGAGCGCGAATGCGCTGGCCGAGGGGAGGGTCACGCTCCTCATCGTGAACGGGGCCGAGGTGCCGGCCGGGGACGTGGGGGTGATCGCCGGGCACGCCAGCGCGGAGGAAGCCGGCTTCGGGATCGAGGAGGCGGCGTCGCTGGCCTTCCTCAGCCTGCAGGAGGACGGGTCCCTGAGCGGGTTCACGATCGTCGTGCCGATAGCCGCGCTGGGGGACGGGGGCACGCTGGTCATCGGGGAGCACCGGATCGCGGGAGGCGTGTGGACCATTCCGCGCGGGAGCGCAACGCCGGACAGCTTCGCCCCCTTCAGCGAGGGCAAGCTCCAGTTGGTGGAAGCGAGCGCTGAAGAGGGCGCGACGATCTCGGGCAGCTTTTTCGGCGCCTGGGGGGGAGTACCCCCGGCCCTGCCGCCAAAGGACGAGGCGGGCGCGGCGGCGGAGACGAGTGCTATTGGCCTCGTGATCAACGAGATCGCCGCCCAGGGCGACCCCCTGGACTGGTTCGAGCTCTACAACTCGTCGGACTCCCACCTCGCGCTGGCCAACTTCGTCATGGCGGACGACCTCCTGGATGCGGGGAAGCGCGTCGCTTTCCCCGCCGAACTCACGATCCCGCCGGGCGGGTACCTCCGGATCGAGCTGGACAAGGACGGCTGGCCGGGCTTCGCCCTCGGGAGGGACGAGGAGCTCGGCATCTGGACGGTCGACGGAGCGCTCGTGGCGCAGGTGGACTGGGAGGAGGGGCAGGCGGACGAGGGGACGAGCTACGCTCGCGTCCCGGACGGCACGGGCGACTTCCAGACGGTGCAGAATCCCACGCCAGGCGAGGCGAATCAGCCGGACAACTGACGCCCGCGGCGAGCGTCACCCGGCGCCAGCGCGTCCCTCGCTCCACCATTTCTCCGGCAACCCGGTGACGGTGCGGGGACCCCTCGTGCACTTCACGCGGAGGCCGCGGTTGACCCTTGTGCCACCATATTGATACTTGGTCTCACTACGGAGTGCCTACAGAGGAGAGCGTGTCGATGTTCACTCGACTTGGAGCTGCGGCGGTTGTCGCCGTTGCCCTGCTGGTTATTGCCTGCGGTGGCGAAGGGGAACAGGGGGACGACAGCGGGGCCACGCTCTCGGTCGTGGCATCCACGACGATCGTCGAGGACCTGGTGAAGCAGGTGGGGGGCGACCGGATCTCGGTTGAGAGCATCGTTCCCCTTCAGTCCGACGTTCACACGTACCACGTCACGCCGAGCGACATCCGCAAGGCGACCGAGGCGGATCTGGTTGTGTTCGTCGGCGCGGAGCTGAGTGTGATCGAAGAGGATCTGGCGGACAGCGCCGAGGGCTCGGTCCTCGAACTGACGCACGACATGGACCTGCGGCCCTTCCCGGAGGCGCTGGCGCACGACGACGAGCACGGGCACGACGACGAGGAAATGCACGACGACGAGCACGGGCACGACGACGAGCACGGGCACGACGACGAGGAAATGCACGACGACGAGGAAATGCACGACGACGAGCACGGGCACGACGACGAGGAAATGCACGACGACGACCACGCCTCCTCCGAGGCTGTCGGCCGCCTGATCGTCGCCGACGCGATGGAAGCGCATCTGTCCGTCATCGATCTGTCGACCGATGACGTTGACAGCGGCGCCTTCGAGGTCGCCGCGCCCCAGGCGACCGTCAAGGCCAGCCCCAGCCACCGGTACGCCATCGTCCTCGCTCGAGGACCCGGAGACAGCGACGACCGCATCCACGTCTTCGACGGGGGCGTGTTCCTCGTGCCACACGGCGATCACTACGACCTGGTCAGTGAGCCCGTCTCACGCCACGCGCTCGAGATCGCCGAAGAGTGGCCGGTCCACTACGTCAACAGCCACGGCTGGACCGCGATCTTCGCCGACACCAACGGCCACGTGATCCTGATCAACGAGCGGGATCTGGCCACTTCGACAGGCGACTACGAACCGATCGTGCTCGAGGCCGGCATCCAGCACGGGGCGGCGCTCGTCATTTCCGATGATCACGTCATCCTGAGCACCAACAACCCGGCCTGCAACGTGTTCATCCCGTCGGGCGACTGCCTGCCGGTCGGCGTTGAGGTGCGCACGTTCGACAACGAAGTCGTCTACGACGCAGCCAGGGACTCGTGCCCTGGCCTGCACGGCGAGTCACACAACGCCCACGGCGCCGTGTTCGGCTGCTTCGGCGGCGTGCTGTTCGTCGATACGCACGACGGGCAGTACGAGCATGAGCTCATTCCGTATCCGCCGGAGACGGGTGGAGAGCTCGCGCTCGGCCTCTTCTACGGCCATCACCACAGCGACAACTTCTTCGCCCCCGCGACCCTCTTCCCCGACGGCCAGTGCTGCGCTCTGGGCGGCGTCTGGCTGGTTGACGTGGTGAACGGCGAAATGCGCGAAGTGTTCCCCGAGCCCAGCGCCGCGGCCGCGTTCTCAAGCGACGGCGAAACCTTCTACATGCTCGCCGCCGACGGCGTCCTGCGCGCGTTCGACTCTCACGACGGCGAACTGGTCGGGAGCATGCAGTTGGTCGACCCGTTCGAGATGGTGTTCGGGAATCCCTCGCCCGCAATTGTCGTCGTTGGCGACATGTTGTACGTCGCCGACCCGAGCAGCGGTCATGTCCTCGGGGTCCATCTCACGCACATGGAGGTCGAGGAGGAGTGGCACGTCGGCGGCGCGCCGTCGAGCCTGGCCTTCGTCGGCGTCATCGCCGATGCGCACGAGGACGAGCACGGCCACGAAGACGAGGACGAGCACGGCCACGAAGACGAGGACGAGCACGGCCACGA
>DAOUID010000310.1:0-3162 GCA_034428315.1 Dehalococcoidia bacterium | reverse complement strand
CCCAGCGTCCCGGCTTCCGCACGGCCCGGGAACTGCTCACCACGGATATCGGCGGCGATGTCGATATGTCGCTGCTGCCACCCAAGGACGCCGAGCTGTGCCGGGATGCCTGGCGCCGGCTCCCCGGGCGCGAGCCGACGGTGATCCACGGCGATCCCTCGCCGGGCAATGTCCTGATTGATGGAGACGCCGTCGGCCTCCTGGACTGGGACGAGGCACGCATCGACTCACCACTCCTCGACCTCGGGGCACTGCCCGACGCGAGGACGGCCGGGCTCCCGGAAGAGGAGTTTCAGCTGGCACGGCGAGCGTCGGTGGCCTGGGAGGTGGCGGTCTGCTGGCAGCTCGAAGGCGAGTACGCGCGCCGCAGGCTCTCAGAACTTCGAAGCCTGAGCGAGGAGTGAAAGATACGTATACGTGCTGCTACAATACGTATACGTACCTCTCAAGGACTCCGCCCATGCAGACCAAGACCAAGCTGACCGTGACCATCGACTCCGAGGTGCTCCCCCGGGCCAAGGAGTACGCCCACAAACGGGGCGTCTCCCTCTCCTCTGTCATCGAGCAGTTCCTTCGCGATGCGCTGGAGGCGGACGCCCCGGCGGAAGGCAGGTCCTGGCCGGCTGGGAAGACTCTTGCGGAGATTGAGGCCTACCTGCCGTTCGAGACGGAACAGGAGCGCGCCGATCGCTGGCGCGACAAGTCCCTTACCTTCCCGGAGCGTTGGACGGGACAGTTCAAGCCGAAGCGCCAGCTGACCGACGAGGAACTCGACAACCTGCGAGACGAGTATCACCGCGAGAAGTACCGGTTGTAGCGCCCTCGCGATGTTGTTGCTCGATTCCGACATGCTCATCGACGTGGCACTGGACCGGCCCCCGTATGCCGACGCGTCCCGGGCCGTCCTCGGGCGGGTTGCGGAGGGCGCCGAACAAGCCTGCATCGCGTGGCACTCGTTCTCGAACATCGACTACATCGTCGCGAGAGAACTCGACAGGGATATAGCCCGCGCGTTCATCGAGGGCCTCCTCGAATTCGCCCAGGTCGCTGCCACCACAACCGACGATCTCAACTACGCCCTCACGCTGCCCCTGGCCGATTTCGAGGACGCAATGCAGGTCGCCGCGGCACGCGCCTGCGGTGCAGCCTCGATCGTGACCCGCAATGTGCGTGACTTCGCAGACTCGCCCATTCCTGCCCTCGCCCCCACCGACGCCCTCGCGGAACTGTCCCGCTAAGGGCCGCGCTACACTAGCCTCGTGGTCGCTACCGCCCTTCCCGACCGGCTCAGGAAGCAGATCGAGGCGCTCCCCGCGAGGCCCGGCGTCTACCTCATGCGCAACGCGAAGGGGGAGGTCATCTACGTGGGCAAGGCGGCGCGGCTCAAGGACCGCGTGCGCTCCTACTTCGGCTCGCCCCGCAGCCTCGAGCCGAAGACCCGCGCCCTGCGCGCCGACATCGAGGACTTCGAGTACATCCTCTGCGCCAACGCCGGCGAGGCGCTCATCCTCGAAGCCACGCTGATCAAGCGCCACCAGCCCTTCTTCAACATCCGGCTCAAGGACGACAAGCGCTACCCCTACCTGAAGATCGACGTGCAGAACCCGTGGCCCCGCGTCTACATCACGCGCCGCATCGAGAAGGACGGGGCGCGTTACTTCGGGCCCTACGCCAGCGCCGGGTCCGTGCGCGCCACCCTCGACCTGCTCAAGAAGCTCTTCCCCTACCGCTCCTGCACCAAGGAGATCACGGGGAAGGATCCGCGCCCCTGCCTCGACTACTACATCAAGCGCTGCATCGCCCCCTGCACCGCCTACTGCACGTCCGAGGAGTACGCCGAGGTCATCGACCAGATCATCCTCTTCCTCGAAGGCAAGGCGTCGGCCGTGCTCGACCGGCTCGGCGAGCAGATGGATGGCGCCGCGGAGTCTCTCGACTACGAGCGCGCGGCCATGCTCCGCGACCAGATCCGCGCCATCGAGCGCACCGTCGAGCGCCAGATGCTGTCGACCACGAAGAAGGAGGACCTCGATGTCTACGGACTCGCGCGCGAGGGGGATCGCGCCTGCGTTCAGGTCTTCTTCGTGCGGGGCACCCAGATGACCGGCCGCGATCACTTCGTCCTGGAGGGGGTCACGGGCGAGTCGGATGAGGCCGTCCTCGGCAGCCTCCTGCAGCAGTACTACGAGAGCGCGCAGTCGATTCCGAAGCTGGTGGTCGTGCCTATTGAGCCCGAGGGCCGCGCCGACCTGGAAGCGGTGCTGACGGAGAAGCGCGGCGCCAACGTGGAGATCCGCGTGGCCAGGAGGGGCGAGAAGCGCCAGCTCCTGCAGATGGCCGGCGAGAACGCCGCCGAGGCGCTCGACAACCTCAAGGTGCGCTGGCTCAGCGACCAGACGAAGACGGCCACCGCCCTCGAGGAGCTGCGCGAGGAGCTCGCCCTGCCCGAGGCGCCCCACCGCATCGAGTGCTACGACAACTCCAACCTCCAGGGCGCCAGCCCCGTCTCCAGCATGGTCGTCTTCCTCGATGGCCAGCCCGCGCCCCGCCAGTACCGCAAGTTCCGCATCAAGACCGTCGAGGGCGCGGACGACTTCGCCACCATGCAGGAGGTCCTCCGGCGCCGGTTCAAGCGCGCGGCGAAGCAGATCGAGCAGCAGACCCTCGAAGGGGGAGAGGCTCCCGACACAGCCGACAACGACAGCTGGGATCTACCCGACCTCGTCGTCGTCGATGGGGGCAAGGGGCAGCTCGGCGCGGCCGTCGAGGTGATGCGGGAGCTAGGCGTGTACGACATCCCCACGGTCGGTCTCGCGAAGCGCCACGAAGAGCTGTTCGCCCCGGACGAGGAGGCGCCCATCGTCCTGCCCCGGGGCTCAGAGGCGCTCTACCTCGTGCAGCGCGTGCG
Source organism: Dehalococcoidia bacterium (assembly GCA_034428315.1). Lineage (GTDB taxonomy): Bacteria > Chloroflexota > Dehalococcoidia > Tepidiformales > Tepidiformaceae > UBA2991. The sequence continues at coordinate 254 of DAOUID010000310.1, read as the reverse complement.
CGACGAGGCCCACCGCTTCGCCATCACCTACCACCGCAACCTGCGCTCGAAGAAGAGCGTCCGCTCCGCCATGGACGACGTCCGCGGCATCGGCCCCCGCCGCAAGAAGGCTCTCCTCCGGCGCTTCGGCTCCGTCCAAGCGGTCCGCGACGCCACCCTCGAGGAGATCGCCGCCGTCCCCGGCATGACCCGCCGCCTCGCCGAGCGCGTCAAGCTCGACCTGTAAGGAGAAGGAGCCCAACATAGATCGGAAG
>DAOUID010000309.1:0-5942 GCA_034428315.1 Dehalococcoidia bacterium | reverse complement strand
TCGGCGACCTTGTGGCGCTTCTCGTAGGGGAGGAGCACGAAGTTATCGGGAAAGTCGTCGAGGAACTCCTCGAAGGGCTCGCAGTCGGGATCGGGGTTGATGAAGATGAAGCGTCCCCAGCGCCCGACGGGCACCTCGGGGAGGTTCTGCTCTTCCTTGACGACGTAGGGGAAGTCCCACTGGCAGGGGATCTCCTTGATTGAGCCGTCGAGGTGCCAGGCCCAGGCGTGGAAGGGGCAGCGCAGCTCGTGGGTCTTCTTGCCGGCGCGCTCCTTGAGGCGGCGGCCGCGGTGGAGGCAGGCGTTGCGGAAGGCCTTGAACTCGTCCTCCGCGGTGTGAACGATGAGGAAACTGAGCTCGCCGATCTCGTAGGGCATGTAGTCGCCGACGTTGGGCAGGTCGTCCTCGTGGCAGGCCATCTGCCAGACGTGCTTCCAGAGCTGCTCCATCTCCTTCTCGTGGTGCTCGCGCGAGAAGTAGAACTCGGCAGGGACGCGGGTGGGGCCCGGGGGCATGGCCGACTCGCGGCTGAGGTACTCGGGCACCTCGTGCGTGTCGTACTTGATCAGCTCCTGGACGGAGAGTCCGGCGGAGCGGTTCGTGCCAGTCAGGGTTTCAACCATGGATGTGCCTCACTTGGAGCGAGATTTTACCGGAGGGTCGTTCTGGTGGTCACCATGTGCCGGGGCGGGGCTCGTGGCGGCGGTCGGGGCTACGATAGGTGCGGGCCCGTAGCTCAGCTGGAAGAGCAGTGGACTTTTAATCCATTGGTCGGGAGTTCGAGTCTCCCCGGGCCTACCAGCTCCCTTGAAGGGGGTGCATGCGTAAACCCCGGTAGCCTCGCGTAACGAGGCTACCAAACAACATGAACTCCAACGCCGCCCCTCCAGCCACGCCAGACAAAGGCGCGCGCCCGGGGCGAGCGGCGTGGCGTGGTCGGGCAACCCCATGTTGGGCAGGAGAGTGGCGAAGTGCCTAAGCAGACAGTGGCACCCGGGCCTTGACGAACGGCGCATGGCAGTGAGTCTGCAAGCTCTTGATGCGACATCAGCGGGGCGCGGGCGTGGCATGCTACGGGCGGTTCTGTTTGTACTGGTAGTCGGCGTCGCCAAGGAGTGCAACGCCTCCTCGCGGGTAATTCCGTCGGATTCCCGGATAGTTACACGAAGTCATTGGAAATGATGCGGGTGGTTACAGATTAGTTATGGATAGGGCGTTGACAAGCACGTGACGGCACACTAGGTTCGGGCCATCCCAACCTAGAGGGGCAACGAGATGTTCAAGTTGCTAGTCGTTAGGCAGGGTCGAGCTACTAGATTGGTGTGTGCGGCCGCTCTTGTTGCAGCCACCTTCGCAGCTAGCATGGCCTTCTCCTCCAACCCAGTTGAGGCTCGATCGACAGGAGATAAGCAGTTTCTAGGAGACCCTTCCCATAGTTGTAACTACCACCCGAATTGGTGCAACCAGGGCCCGATCACTCCTGTTGGTTTTGTCCACCCTCATAACACCTCCAAGTACGAGTAGGAGCCCGTGCTGCAGAGCTTTCCTACATGCGTGAGGGGCTCTGCGGAAGCGAATCCCCCTTGATCTGCCCGGTCGCCCTCCCCGCAGGCGACACGCGTAGTCGTGCGGGTCGTGCCCTACATTCCTTGGGGTGTAGCCAGGGTGGAGATTCCCTGCAAATAACGGCTCCTGCGCAGGGCCGTGTCGGGCAGGCCCTTGGGGTTGGGTGCATCGCTCCCGTCGCTCCTGTTTGGTTATGTGTTGGGGTGACAACGAGTCTGGGGAGATACATGTTCCTTCAGGGAGATGCCGCGCAGTCAGCGTCGCGGGGTTCACTCCTGTGCGCCGTGGCCCTCTGGCAGGCTCCAGTGTTGGCGGAAATCACGTCTCGAAGACGAAGAGGAGGACCTCTACGGACCGGTTCTGCCGGTGTGGCAACGCGGGGGGAGCCGCGCGCGCTGTGAGTGCCCGCACAGGAGAGGTGCATCGCTGGGGACAAGGTCCTGCATCCCGGGTACCTGAGCGGACTTAATCCGGCAATGGTGCGGGGCAAGAACGCCCGAAGGTGCTCCCGCGACGGTGGGCACCTACAGCTCTATCACCGATTCGAACGTTCGTAGTACCGTAGGCGCTGGCCCACCAGCCTGCCGCCGGGTGTGGCTCCCTATAATGGCCGGGCCAGCGGGCGCCAGGAGCAGCGAGATGACTACGGAAACCGTCGCGGCGAGCTACGACCTTGATCCGGCCGATCCGGTCGCGGGGATTACCGATGAGGTGATCGCGCGGTGGGAGAAGGATGGGGTGGTCATGCTGCGGAATGCGCTCGGGCCCGAGTGGATGATGCTGCTGGGGATGGGCCTCGGGAAGGTGCTGGCCGATTCGGGCATGCACAAGGCGACGTTCTTCGAGGGCACCGAGGGCGAGTTCCACGAGACCGTGCGCAACTTCGACTACTGCTTCGAGATCAGGCGGCTGCTCTACGACTCGCCGATCAAAAAGATACTGGGGCGCTTCATCCGCTCGGAGAACGTCTGGTACTACTCGGACGAGTTCTTCCTGAAAAGCAGCGGCGGGGCGGAGCGGACGCCCTGGCACCAGGACACGCCCTACTACCCGATCGGCGGGTCGCAGTTCGCCTCGATGTGGATCTCGCTGGACGAGCTGAAGCGCGAGGAGTGCCTGGAGTTCGTCGCGGGGAGCCACCTGGGGACGATGTACGACGGCTTCAACCCTTCGAAGCCGGACGACCCCTCGAGCGGCTTCTACGGCGAGGAGCTGCCGATCCTGCCGGACATCGAGGCGGACCGGGAGAGATTCCCGATCGTCGGCTGGCCGGTGAACCCCGGCGACGTGATCGTGTCCAACCCGCACATCATCCATGGCGGCGGGCCGACGAACCTGGACAGCCAGCGGCGCGCCCTGGCGGTGCGGATGTTCGGCGACGACGTCGTGTTCGCGAGCCGGCCGGCGTCGCGGCCGACGGTGCCGATGACGCCGGGGCTGGGCCTGCACCTGAAGCCGGGGGAGCCGCTGCGGAGCCCCTGGTACCCGCAGCTGGACCCGCCGCCCGCGTCGGAGCGGTACGGCTAGGGCGCGAGTTCGGCGCGGTAGGCCTCGAACTGCTCGTAGAAGTCGTCGGGGGTAAGGCCGAAGGCCTGCTCGAAGGCGGCCTCCCAACTCTCGGCACGGGGATCGGCGTCCCCTGCCTCCGGTTGCCCGCGTGGCAGCAGGCGGTAGTACTCGGTGAGGGAGCGCTGGCCTGCCGAATTCGTGAGCCAGTCGATGGCGAGAAGGCTCAATGCCTCACTGTGGCTGTCGCCTGCCTCCACCCAACCCTGTTCGGTCTCGAGCCGACGCAGGGGCGCCCGCGTTTCGTGCGCCAGGCGGGTTAGCCGTTCAATCTCTTCTTCGTAGGCGCTCTCCCCGATCCACGCCTCGAACGCAACGGTTGCGAAGTAGTTCCCGGCGCTCCGGAGCCACCAGGGCTGGCCAGCGCTGTCCGACCGAGGTTGGAGCTGTGCAAAGGCCATGCGGACGAGGGTCCGGTCCGACAGGTCACCACCACCACACGAGATGGTGTGGAACACGTAACTCGGGGTACGGCGAAATGAACAGTAGACCGTTCCGCTGAAGTTTCCCTGGTGATAGAGGCCGTAGAGGGTAGGGCGGGCCGACTCCTCGTCCGCTGCCACGTACACGGAGTACTCGTAGGGGTCTGCTGCCAGCTGCCCGGTGAGGAAGGCCCCAACGTCCTCCATGCGTGTGTGGAGGGTTTCCTGGAGCGCTGTCGGGACATCCCCGAGGAAAACGGCGACGGGCTGTATCACGTCATCCTGCGTGTGCGGCAGGGGACGCCTCGCCGCCTCGCGGTAGGCCTCACGGTCTCCGGTGAACTCCTCCAGGCTGATGTCGAACAGGGCGCGCAGGGCACTCTCGAACCCGGAGTCCTCGCGCGTTGGTTCGAAGGCTGCATAGAACGCGTCCGGCGTGATCCCAAAGGCCTTTTCGAAGGCATCCTCCCAGCCTCGCGAGGAGCGCAGCAGCCGGTAGTACTCGATGAACGACTCGTCCAGGGCCTGCTCGTGGAGGGGAGTCGGAGTTGGCGTGCCGGAGCCGGTGTCGCCGGCGGCCAGTCGCGAGGCATGCGCGACCAACCAGTCGGTTGCCAGGGCGGCCAGATGGTACCGCTCGCCGGCTCCGTAGAAGTCACTCTCAAGTTCACTCAGTGCCTCGGGGACCCGGCCGGCCCCTTGCCACCAGTCCTGGCGAATCTCCTCGCCGCTCTGTGCCCCCACGGTTACCTCGTAGAGGGCGGCTGCGTACGTTGCGGCTCCCTCGGTGAGCCACTGGGGCGGGTAGGGATACCTGCTGAAATGGTGCTGGAGGACGTGGAAGTACTCGTGGGCGAGCACACGGTTGAGGGAGAACCCCGGGAGGTTGCTTGCGATGCTGACCGTGGAGGATTGAACGCGGCTGCCGGGGGGGCGGCCAAGGAAGACCGTCCTGGCCTGGTTGGGAAAATCCTCTCCGGATTTGAGGGCGAATTCGGGAAGCTGGAGTCCGTACTCTTCGGCGAAGAACGCGATCGCCTCCGCGAGCCCGGTGCGGACATCCTCCTGGCGCTCGGGTGTGACCTCTTCGGCGAAGGTAATCGTGGTGTCCCCGTACCCGGACTGCCACCAGGTTGCCGGCTCCGATAGCTCGACCAGCAGGGCTTCGCCGCGGTTCAGCTCGGTGAGCGTGCTGGAGGCGCCCGCTTCCGGAACGTAGACGTTGAACCGTTGCGCTTCGGCATCCCAGCGCCACGCGACTCGCAGGCGGTCGCCAAAGCGCCCGAATGCCGTCTCGATGGGTTCGGCGTCCCCGCCGGCCCAGCCGGTGAGATTGAGGCCGGCCTCAAGCGAGAGCAGGGCGTACCGGTCCCAGACGGGGCGGACCCACTCGACGACGGTGTCGCCGCTGATGAAGAACCACAGGCCCTGCCCAAGGACGGCGCGACCCATCCGGTAGCCCGTGCTGGTGGGCGTGGACCTCCGGTAGCGCTGGTCCTGCGTGTCCCACCCGTAGATGTGCGTGAGCTCGGGGATATCCTCGAAGATGCCGCCGACGGGCGTGGGACGGCCCAGCCAGCCGACCATGTTCCAGCCGGGGTACAGGAGGGTCGTGATGGTCTCGGTCTCGGGCTCCTGGGCCCCGGCAAGGGTGAGTGGAGCCGACGTGACCCAGAGCAGGACGGCCAGCAACGGGACGAGGAGCAGGTAGGGGAAGCGTTCCAGGACCAGGGCGTCACCCCTCCAGGCCAGCTACTGCCATGCACGCTAGCACGTCGAAGGCAGACGTACTGCACTCGCCTCGGCCAAGACCGTGAAGGCCACGGCAAGGGAGGTGGGGCTCGATGCACTAAGCTGGAGACGACCCAATCGAAGGCAGGTAGGCATGCCGCTCCGCGACAGCTTCCGCTCCGCCATCGCGCCGCTCTACATCCGTGGCCGGCTGCTCCAGGAGCGTCTTGAGACAGGGGTGGCGTGGTACCCGCTCGACCCTGCGTTCATCGCCAATCCGTACCCGAAGTACCGGCGGCTGCGCGAGCGGGACCCGTACCACCGGAGCCGGCTCACGGGGATGCTGGTGGTCTCGCGGTACGAGGATGTGGACGCGATCCTGCGTGACCACCGCCAGTTCCTGAACGGCGAGCGCGACTGGAACAGCGAGAGGCTCGTGAACTCGAGCATCAGGCGGGAGCTGACGCCGTCGATCCTGTCACTCGATCCCCCCGACCACACCCGTCTGCGGGGGCTGGTGAATCGCGCGTTCACGCCCCGGGAAATGGCGAAGATGGAGGACCACGTTCGGGAGACGGCGCACGCCCTGCTCGACGAGGTCAAGGGTGACAGCGAGTTCGACCTGATGTCGAACCTGGCGACGCTGCTGCCGATGGT
>DAOUID010000308.1:0-2574 GCA_034428315.1 Dehalococcoidia bacterium | reverse complement strand
GGGAGGTATCCGTCCCCGTTCGGGATGGGACTGGACGCTCTCGGGCTTCACGCTCGTGGCCATCGGCATCCCCGGTTTCCTCCTCGGCATCATCATGCTCTGGATCTTCAGCGTCAGGCTCGACTGGTTCCCGGTGTTCGGCGCGGTCTCCATCCTCGATGATCCCGTCGAGTCCCTCCGTCACCTCGCCCTGCCCGCGGTCGCCACCGGGGTGGGAGTGGCCGCCGTTCTTGCCCGCTACACGCGCACCACGATTGCCGAAGTGATGGGCAACGACTACGTGCGAACGGCCCGCGCGAAGGGGCTGGCGGAGAGCCGCGTCGTCGTCCGCCACGCCCTCCGCAATTCGATGATCCCCGTCGTGACCGTCATGGCGCTCCAGGTGGGAGGGCTGCTCGTCGGGGCTGTCATCGTCGAGCAGGTGTTCACCCGCCCCGGCCTCGGGCGACTGGTCGTGAATGCCATCCAGGCGCGCGACTACCTCGTCGTCCAGAGCACTCTCATCATCCTCGTGACGGTCTTCATCGGGGCCAACCTGGCTGCCGATATCGCCTACGGCTTCCTTGATCCCCGGGTGCGCGGACGATGAGCGCGGTCACCCTGGACGCCGAAATCCAGCTTTCGTGGTGGGGGCGCAAGACCCGCGAGTCGCTGCTCTTCTCGACCATCAACGGGATCATCCGCAACCCCCAGGGCATGGTCGCAATCATCGGCCTTGTGCTGCTGGTCGTTGGGGCCGTGGGCGCTCCCGTCATCGCCCAGTACGACCCCATCGATCAGGGGGCCGCCGGACGCTTCCTGGCCCCGTCAACTGACCACTGGTTCGGCACCGACGAGCTCCGTCGCGACCTGTTCTCCCGCACCCTTTTCGGGCTGCGAGCATCCCTGGCCGTGAGCCTCATCAGCGTCGCCGTCGGTACGTCGATTGGCGTGACAATCGGTTTCCTTGCCGGGTTCATCGGCGGGCTTCTCGAAGCAGCGGCCATGCGCCTCATCGATGCCCTGCTCGCGTTTCCCGGCCTGATTGCGGCCCTGGCTATCCTCAACATCCTCGGCCCTGGCGTGCGGAGCATCGGGATCGCGATCGCGTTCTTCACCATCCCCGCCTTCGCGCGGCTCGCCCGCGCCCAGATGCTCGCCGAGAAGAACAAGGACTATGTGCTCGCCTCCCAGGCCCTGGGCGCCAGTCCGCAGCGCGTCGTCTTCCGCCACATCGCCATCAACGCCTTCCCGCCCCTCCTCACCCAGATGGCCCTGCTGATGGCCGTGGCCGTGCTCATCACCGCCGCCCTCAGCTTCCTCGGACTCGGCGACAACCCGCCCGCGCCCTCCCTCGGCGGCCTCCTCAACGTGAGCCGCCAGTACCTGCGCGAGGCCTGGTGGTACGCCGTCTTCCCGGGTGCCGTCTTCGCCCTGCTCCTCTTCTCCCTCAACCTCCTCTCCGACGCCATCAACGAGGCTTCCAGCCCCTACCAGAGGCGTCGCTAACGGCCATAGCTCGATGGAGCGCTCACCAACCCCAGGAGGATCCCGTGCCCGCTGACTCCCGCCCCAACATCGTCGTCATCATGGCCGACCAGCACCGCGCCGACGCCCTCGGCTGCTACGGGAACGACATCATTCGCACGCCCAACATCGACCGCCTTGCGGCCGAGGGGGTGCGCTTTGGCCGGGCCTTCTGCCAGGGACCGCTCTGCATGCCCGCCCGCTGGTCGCTCCTGACGGGCCGCTACGTCCGCGACCACGGCGTGTTCGAGAACGATTGGGACATGACCCAGGACCTCCCAAACCTCGCCCAGCACCTCCAGCGGGCCGGCTACTACACAAGCTGCATCGGCAAGATGCACCTCTTCGCCGACGAAACCCTCGTCTGCGGCCGCCCCGAGCTCGCCTCCGACCCCCACGTCACCCCCCGCTACCGCGCCGTCGGCTTCGATGAGCCCCACCCCGGCCCCGAGAAGAACGGCGTCATGGGCCTCGACTGCGAGTACGTCGACCACCTGAAGGAGCGGGGCCTCTTCGAGAGCTACGGGGAGTGGTTCCACCTGCGCGCCTACCCCAAGAAGACCCGAGACCACCTCGGCCTCCCCATGTGGTTCCCCGAATCCACCCCCCTCCCCAACGAGGACTATCTCGATACCTGGACCGGCCAGCAGGTCGTCGACTGGATCGACAACTACGAGGGCGACCAGCCGTTCTTCCAGTGGGTCGGGTTCCCCGGACCGCACGAGCCCCACGACGCTCCGAAGGACTACGCCGACCTCTACCGCAACGTCGAGATCCCCATCGGCGAGCGCATTCCCCCCGAGGTGCCCGAGTCAGGCCCGCTCCACACGCTCATGCGCTGGCTCCAGACCACCGCCCAGTGGGAGGGACTCACCGACGACATCGTCCAGCTCCTCACCCGCTACTACTACGCCAACATCACCGCCATCGACGACCAGGTCGGGGCCATCGTCGAGGCCCTCGAGCGCAAGGGCATCCTCGACAACACCTGGATCATCTACACCGCCGACCACGGCGAGATGATGGGCGACCACTGGATGCTCTGGAAGATGCTGTTCTACGAGCAGT
>DAOUID010000307.1:0-1911 GCA_034428315.1 Dehalococcoidia bacterium | reverse complement strand
GCTGCTCGTCGCCCTGCACGATTGCGTCCAGCAGCACGTTCCGTATCTGCACGCGGTCCCGCGCGCCCAGGAACAGCCCCGCCTCCCGGTACGGCCCCGCCGGTGAGTCCGGCGCGTCCACGATGATGACCTTCGCGTAGGGCGGCACCGGCCGGATAAGCCCCTCCGGCAGCAGGTCCATCATCTGCGTCTTCGAGAGCTCGAAGGTCAGGCTCACGACACGGGTGTCGGACAGCTCCCAGCCGTCCTCGCCCTCGCCTTCCCCGGGTGCGATGGCGAGCAGGTCCGGGATCGACGCGATCGGGCGCGTCCCGAAGTCAGGCACGCCGGCCCTGCCTTTGCCTCACGATGAGGCTCGCGGCGCGATTGCGAAGGCGGGCGCCTCGCCGAAGTGTGTCGCCAGGAAGGTGGGGAGATCGCACCCGAGCCATTCTACGGGCGCGGGTGTTGCCCGCTTCCACGCCTCCAGCCCGTCCGGAGCGTTCGCCACCAGCCCCACGCCCCCCGCCGACGACACCGATGCCAGCGCATACTCCGTCGCCTCATCGATAGCCTCGAACCCGCCCACCACGCGCGACGCGAGCCTCACCCGCAGCAGCGAGTACCGCTCCCCGGGAATGCCGTCCGGCGCCTCGATGAACGCCTCCGCCGGCGCCGTCTCCAACTGCTCCGACTCAACCACCACCCACATCCCCGTCGCAACGCCGGCATCGTCGAGCCAGTCGCTGGCCTCCTCCGGCGGCAGCGAGCCCGCCGCCAGGCTCGCCGTGAGCGCCCCCAGCCCGAGGAAGCTGCGGCCCACGTTGAGCACCCGCACCCGATCCGGGTCGATCTCCTCCCGGGCAAGGTCGTTCCGCCCGCCCGCCGCCGCGGTGAAGGCCGGCGAGTACCCGTACGGGCCCACCAGGCAGAGCACCGGCTCCGGCCCGACCTTCAGCGCCTCCCGGAACGCGGCCGTGTAGGACGCTCGGGGCGCCGGATCGCCGAAGCGCTGCTTTCCCACGTCGGGGGCGATCACCGCGACGTGGGCGAGCGACCCCGCCTCCAGCGCGCTCGAGTAGTCGACGACGATCTGGGCGGCCTTGCTCACGGGCGCAGTCCGAAGAGCTGCTCCGCTTCGCGCCGCAGCTCGGTCCGGAAGTCGGGATGGGCCACCGAGATGAGCTCCGCCGCCCGCTCCCGCGTGCTCTTCCCGAAGAGCTGCGCGATGCCGTACTCCGTCACGATCGTGTCCGCCAGCGAGCGCGGGATCGTCACGACCGTGCCCGGCTCGTGGACCGGCACGACCCGCGACACCGCCCCGCCCAGCGCGGTCGACTTCATCACCGTGATCGCCCTGCCGCCCTTCGAGTACATGGCCGCGTAGTGGCTGTCAGGCTGGCCACCCGTGCCGTTGATCATGCGCGGCCCGTGCACCGTCTCGGCGTTGATCTGTCCCTGGAAGTCGACGTTGATGGCGCTGTTGATGGCGTGAACGCGGTCGTTCGCGGCCATCACCCTCGGGTCGAGCACGAAGTGGGAGGGGTGCAGCTCGCAGCGCGGGTTCTCGGCGATGAAGTCGAGGTCCTGGGGCGTGCAGCCGGCCCAGCCCGCCGCCACCGCCACCCCCGGGCGGAACGCCTTGTTCAGGTCGTCCATCTGCCCGTCGCGGATGAGCTTCGTCCAGCCCGGGATGATCATCTCCGAGTGCAGCCCCAGCCCCTGCTTCTCGTCGAACGCTCCGCCCCGGACGAGCGAGCTGCTCGGCTCCCCCACCCCGATCTGCAGGTTCGCCCCGTCCGACACCACCTCCGCCACGTTCGCCGCGATCGCCTTCGATTCGGCATCCGGCTCGGGGCCCTTGCCCAGCAGCGGCGCCACCATCGCCGGGTCGAGCTTCTCGAAGAACCAGAAGCTGCGCCGCAGCATGCC
>DAOUID010000306.1:0-3149 GCA_034428315.1 Dehalococcoidia bacterium | reverse complement strand
TCGCAGCTTCAGTCATCGAGGCTCACGGGTACGGAGACTTCTTCACCCACGGCCTCGGCCACGGCGTGGGCCTCGACGTTCACGACTACCCGCCCTACCTCGGCCCCACCTCCACCGACGTCCTCGAAGACGGCATGGTCTTCACGGTAGAGCCCGGCATCTACCTCCCCGGCTGGGGCGGTGTCCGCATCGAGGATATCGTGACCCTCGAAGGAGGTCGGGCGCGGCAGCTCAGCCACCTCGACTCAACACTTCCAGCAGGAGCCCAGCCTTGAGCCAGATCTCCACCGCAGAATTCCGCCGTGGCGTCACCATCGAGATGAACGGCAAGCTCTACGCCGTCCTCAGCTACGAGCACAACAAGACCGCTCGCGGCTCCGCCCAGGTCCGCATGAAGCTCCGCGACGTCCGCAGCGGCGCCATCATCGACCAGACCGTGCAGGCCGGCACCCGCTTCGACCGCGCCCGCGTCGATCGCCGCGACATGCAGTACCTCTACTCCGATGACGACTTCTACTACTTCATGAACACCGAGACCTACGACCAGATCCCCGTCGATGCCGCCAAGGTGGGCGATGCGGCGAAGTTCCTGAAGGAGAACGACCTCTGCGAGGTCGCCATGTACGGCGAGGAGGTCATCTCCGTCGAGCTTCCCGGCTCCGTCGCCCTCACCGTCGCCACCACCGACCCCGGCGTGCGCGGCGACACCGCCCAGGGCGGCTCCAAGCCCGCCACCCTCGAAACCGGCCTCGTCGTCCAGGTGCCCCTCTTCATCAGCGAGGGCGAGGTCATCCGCGTCAACACCGAGACAGGCGAGTACATCGAGCGAGCCAACTAGTGGACCCAATCCGCGTCTCCCAGCTCGTCTACCTCCTCAAGGACATGCTTGAGGGAAGCGAGCTGCTCTCCGACCTCTGGGTCGTCGGGGAAGTCGCCGACGCGACCCGCTCACGCCTCGGTCACCGTTACTTCTCCCTGCGCGACGGCGACGGCGCGATCCGTGCCGTCCTCTTCCGCGATGACATGCCCGGCGCCGAGGTTCCCGCCGGTGAGCGCGTACTCGCCCACGGACGCGTGACCATCTACCCCCAGCGCGGAGAGATCCAGTTCGTCTGCGACTTCTTCCGGCCCGAGGGCGTCGGCATCGAAGCGGCGCGCCTCGAACGCCTGCGCGAGCGCCTTGAGGAGGAGGGCCTCTTCGAGCCCTCCCGCAAGCGTCCCCTCCCTGCCTACCCCCGCCGGATCGGCGTCGTCACCTCCCCCACCGGCGCCGCTGTCCAGGACGTGCGCGATGTGATCGCCCGCCGCTGGCCCCTCGCTGAGCTCGTCGTCTCCCCCGCGCTCGTCCAGGGCGACCGCGCCCCCGACAGCATCGTCGCCGCCCTCCGCACCCTCGCCCGCGACGACACCCTCGACCTCGCCCTCCTCGTGCGCGGCGGCGGCGCCTCCGACGACCTCTCCGCCTTCAACGACGAGGCCGTCGTCCGCGCCGTCTTCGCCTTCCCCGTCCCCGTCGTGACCGGTATCGGCCACGAGACCGACACCTCCCTTGCCGACCTCGCCGCCGATCTCCGTGCCCCCACCCCCAGCGCCGCCGCCGCCGGTGCCACCCCCGACTCCGCCGAGGTGGCGGCCCGCTTCGAGGCGCTTGAGCGCGCTATGGCGCTCGCCGCCCGCGGACGCATCGAGGGCGCTGCCGCGCGCCTCCAGAACCTGACCGCCACCCTCCGCCACTCCGCCCCAAGCCCCGCGCACGCCCGCGAGCAGGTCGAGTCCCTCGGCGCCCGCATGGGCGAGGTGCTCACCGCTCGCATCTCGGCCGACCGCGCGGGGCTGGAACGCACAGCTGCGCAGGTCACCGCCCTGAACCCCGCCACCACCCTCGCCCGCGGCTACGCCATCGTCGAGCGCCTCGGCCGCCGCCGCCGCGTCGTCCGTCGCGTGAAGGACGTCAAGGCCGGCAACCGCATTGCCGTCTCCGTCGGCGACGGCGCCTTCTGGGCCGAGGTGAACTGATGGCCGACCAGCCGTCCTTCGAGGAGCTTGTCGCCCAGCTCGAGGAGCGCGCACGCAAGCTCGAGGCGGGCAACATCCCCCTCGAGGATGCCATGACCACGTATGAGGAGGGCGCCGCCCTCGTCGAGCAGCTGCGCAAGCTCCTCGGCGAAGCCGAGCTCCGCGTCCAGCGCCTCCAGGGCAGCCTTGAGGAAGGCGCGGCCTTCCAGGAGGACGTCGAGCCCTACGACGACCCAGCTCCCTCCGATGACGCCGGCTGAGCCGCTCCGTCTGGCCTGGCTCACGACCGGGCGCGGACCCGGCTCCTACGGCGCCCTCGAAACCCTCTGCACCGCCATCGACGGCGGCCTCCCCGTGGAGCTCGCGGTCGTCTTCCTCAACCGCGAGCGGGGCGAGTTCGAGGCCACCGATCGCCTCCTCGACTTCCTTGATGCCCGCGGCGTCTCGGTCGAGACCGTCTCCTCCGTGCGCTTCCGCAAAGCCCAGGGTGGGCGGCGCTCACGCCCCGGAGAGCCCCTCCCCCCATGGCGCCGCGCCTTCGACGAGGCCGCCGCCGAACGCCTCGCCGGCTACTCCTTCGACCTCGCCGTCATGTTCGGCTACATGCTCATCGCCACCGAGGCGCTCTACGACCGCTTCCCCATCATCAACGACCACCCCGCCCTCCCCGACGGCCCCCGGGGCACCTACCAGGAGGTCATCGCCGAGCTCATCCGCACCGGTTCGGAGGAGTCCGGCTGCATGTACCACCTCGTCACCGGTGACCTCGATCGCGGCCCCGTCCTCAGCTCCTGCCGCTTCCCCATCCCCGCCGATCCTTCCGCCCACGTTCCCCCCAGCCCTACCCGCGCCGAGATCGAAGCCCTGCCCCTCTACGACGAGATTCGCGCTCGCGGTGTCGCACGCGAACGCCCCTTCCTCATCGAGACCCTGCGCGCCCTCCAGGAAGGCCGCTTGACCGTCCCCACCGAACGGCCCCTCGACCTGACCGCCCAGGTCGAAGCAGCCCTCGCCCGGGGCGTATAGTCATGGTCCATGGTCGACCCGGCGCCGGAGTTGCTTTCCTGTCCCGAGTGCGCCGAACCGTACGAGGCCACTGACAACTACTGCCGTCACTGCGGGATGTTCCTGCG
>DAOUID010000305.1:0-1628 GCA_034428315.1 Dehalococcoidia bacterium | reverse complement strand
TTCGCCCTCAGCTTTGGAGTCGCCTGGGTGGTGCTGGTGGTGGTGTGGGGGGTGCCCTGAGGGGTCGCGGAGCCTTCTTGTGCTGACCTTACAGGAACTCATCAGTTTTGCCATGATACTCACGGTATGCTTACGAAAGTAGTCTGACAGCGGAGGGTGTGTCCGTGTAGCGTGATCCGGGCGAGGCGCCCCCATGTGGGGCGCCTTTCGCAGGAGAGGCGCGCTTGTGACCCCGACGCAGCTGACCGGCTCCACGTTCCGCGGCGGGCTGTTGCGTGGCGCCATCGCCGGAGGGGTGGCCCTGCTGGTGGTCTACGGGGTGCTCTTCCTCACCTCGGACGAGAAGACGGCGACAGCCGCGGAGGCCTGCTCGAACGGAACGGTGGTCCCCAACCCCGCCAGTAACCCCGGGTTGGTGAGCGACTGCGAGACCTTGCTGGCGATCAGGGACGTGCTCGTCGGAGACATAGACCCCACGGACTGGCATCCGATGGGCAACTGGAACGGGAGTACGGCCATCAGGAGCTGGCGTGGGGTCGTGGTGAGCGGCACTCCCAACCGCGTGACGAGGCTGAGGCTGAGCGCAGACGCCCTCGAGGGGACGCTGCCGCCGCAACTGGGGGACCTGGCGAAGCTCGAGTGGCTCCACCTCGGCTGGAACCGGTTGACGGGGCCCATCCCCGCGGAGCTGGGGAACCTGAGCTCGCTGACGAGGCTGGTCCTGCACGACAACCAGCTGACGGGGCCGATTCCCGCGGAGCTGGGGAACCTGACGGAGCTTGAGCACCTGCAGCTCCAGGTCAACGGGCTGACGGGGCCGATTCCGCCGGAGTTGGGGAGTCTGGCGGACTTGATCTTCCTGGAACTCGAGAGCAACAGCCTGACGGGCGAGATCCCACCCGAGCTGGGCGACCTCTCGGACCTGCTGGTGCTGTCACTCAGCGGCAACTCGTTGACGGGGTGCGTGCCGCTACCCCTGAAGGATGTTCTGGTCCATGACCTCAGCCAGCTCGGGCTCCCGGACTGTCCGCCGCGGCACACGCTGACGACGTTGGCGGGAGCGAACGGGAGCATCGACCCGGCGGCAGGGGCGCACCGCTACAACGAGGACGCCAACGTGACCGTGACGGCCACGCCGGATGAGGGCTACCGCATCGCCTCCTGGGGCGACGACTGCAGCACCGCCAGCGGCACGACCTGCACGCTCACGATGGACGCCGACAAGACGGCGAGCGTGAGCTTCGAGGCGTTGCCGCAGCACACGCTGACGACGTCGGCGGGGGCGAACGGGAGCATCGACCCGGCCGCGGGCGAGCACAGCTACGCCGTGGGCACGAGCGTGATGGTGACGGCCACGCCGGACGCGGGCTACCGCATCGCCTCCTGGGGCGACGACTGCAGCGCGGCCAGCGGCACGACCTGCGTGCTGACGATGGATGCCGACAAGACGGCGAGCGTCACCTTCGAGCCGAGCACGCACACGCTCACCGTGACGGAGACGGGGGCGGGCGGCAGCGTCACGCCGGCGGGTACGACGACCCACGACTCCGGCACCGAGGTCACGCTCACGGCGAGCTGGAACGACGCCACGCACAGCTTCACGGGCTGGGGCGGCGGCTGCAGCGGCA
>DAOUID010000304.1:0-5083 GCA_034428315.1 Dehalococcoidia bacterium | reverse complement strand
CGGGGACGGGCGATCCCTTGATCGCTTCCTGCAGCCGCGTGCAGGCGTGCCGCAGGCGCCCCTCCGCCTCGGGCCGCCCCAGGAACCACTCCTCCCCCACGTTCGCGATGCCGGCGTCGTAGGCGCCCGAGCCCGCCATCATCGCGAGCAGGCCGTTCGCCGAGAGGCCACTCCCCGCCAGGATGGACTGGTCGACGGGGTTTCGAACCCAGTCCGCCAGCGCCGGGGCGCGCTCCGCGACCCGCTCGCGCACGTCCGCGGGCAGGGGCGGCAACGCAAGCCCCTGCGCCGCACAGGCGTCCGCCGACTGCACGCTGCGTCCCCCGCCGCCGCCCGCGACCGCCACCCGCCTCCCCTCCGGCCGCGCCAGCAGGGACGCCCCCACCATCAGGTCGAGGAGCTGCTCCTGGCTGCGCGCCTCGATGGCTCCGGCCTGCCGCAGCATCCCCGACCAGATCGCCGCCTCGCCCGCGAGCGCGGCCGTGTGCGAGGCGGCCGCCCCCGCCCCCTCCGCCGAGCGTCCCGCCTTCTGGATGACCACCGGCTTCCCCGCCGCCGCCCGCCGCAGCCCCTCGTAGAACCCCCGCCCGTCCGCCACGCCCTCCACGTACGCTCCGATGACCGCCGTTTCGGGGTCGTCGGCGAGCCAGGCGAGCAGCTCGCCGGGCGTCAGGTCGAGTCCGTTGCCGTAGTTCGCCACCTTGCCGAAGCGCAGGCCCCGCGCCACCCCCCGGATGACCACCTCGACTGCGTTGTTCCCGCTCTGGCTCAGGAAGCCCACGCCACCGGCCATCCGGGGGAGGTCGGGCCGGAAGGCCATGCGTCCCGCCGGGTGGTAGACGCCCAGGCCGTTGGGGCCGAGCAGGCGCACGCCCTGTTCCCGCGCCTTGCGCGCAATCGTGTCTTCCAGCGCTGCCGCCTCCACGTCGCCGGTCTCGCTCAGCCGCCCCGTGAACAGGTGCAGGAAGGGGATCCCCGCATCGCCGCAGGCCTCGACCACGTCGGGCACCCCGGTCGCGGGGATGCAGCAGATCACGAGATCGACCTCGCCGGGAACTTCGCCGAGGGCCGGATACGCGCGGTAGCCCGCGACCTCGTCCGCCCGCGGGTTGATGGGGTAGACCTCGCCCTCGAAGCCGAACTCCCGCAGCGCCCGCACGTAGTCGTGCCCCGGCGAGTCGACATTCGTGGAGGCGCCCACCACGGCCACCGCTCGCGGCGAGAAGAGCCGGCCAAGGTCCGCAGTGCCAGGTCCGGGCATGGCGCGATTGTAGGCCCCGCCTCGCTACGCTCCCACGCGCGGACCCGCTACCCTGTTTGCATGACCGCGATGACCGGCCGCAAGCCCGACTGGCTGCGCGTGCGCTTCCCCGTGGGGGGCGGCTACGAGCGCCTGCGCGACCTGATGCGCGAGCAGGAGCTCCACACCGTCTGCGAGGAGGCGCGCTGCCCCAACATCGGTGACTGCTGGAACCGCGGAACCGCCACCTTCATGATCCTCGGCGACACCTGCACCCGCTCCTGCGGCTTCTGCGCCGTCACCACCGGGCACCCGGGCGAGATCGACCTGGGAGAGCCGAAGCGCGTCGCCTTCGCCATCCGGCAGATGGACCTGCGCCACGCCGTCATCACCAGCGTGAACCGCGACGACGTCGCCGACGGCGGCGCCGGCATTTTCGCCGAGACCATCCGCTGGACGCGCCGCCTCTCTCCCGGCACCACGATCGAGGTGCTCATCCCCGACTTCATGGGCGACTGGGACGCCCTCCAGACGGTGCTCGACGCCGCTCCCGAGATCCTCAACCACAACACCGAGACCGTCCCCCGCCTCTACGGCCGCGTGCGGCCCAAGGCGAAGTACGAGCGCTCCCTCGAGCTCCTCAGGCGGGCGAAGGCGGCCGCCCCCGAGCGGCTCACGAAGAGCGGCCTCATGGCCGGCCTCGGGGAGACGAAGGACGAGCTTCTCGCCGTCTTCGAAGACCTGCGCGCCCACGATGTCGACATCCTCACCCTCGGCCAATACCTGCGCCCCGACCAGGACCACCTCCCCATCGACCGCTACTACCACCCCGACGAGTTCGACGAGCTCGGAGAGGCCGCCCGCAGGATGGGCTTCGCCCACGTCGAGTCCGGACCCCTGGTTCGCAGTTCCTACCACGCCGAGGAGCAGGCAGCCCCCGTCCTCCCCCTCCACCCCGTCGCCGCCGGCGATGAACTGCTGCCGCTGGTGGACCAGGGATAGCGGGCTACGCCTGCGGCGGGCTGCCGAGAGCGAGATCCCGGCTACTAGTCCTCCGGTAGGAGCACCTCGCCGTCATGAAGCAGCCACTTCGGGTCGGGAAGGCCGGAAGCGCCAAGGGTTCCGTCCCGTCGCAGGTACTGGTGGACGATCGCGATCCTCCGGCCGTCTGCATCGAAGTAGGTGATCAGTTGACTTCGTGTGCAGACCGGCTCCCCTGCCCTGGGGTGCGCGGGATGCCTGTCGCGCCGAATAGCTGTGGTAATCTCCCCTGAAAGGGCTTCCTCCGCCAGGCCTCGCTCATTGAAGATTCTCCGTAGGTAGCTGGCGGGAGCCCATCGGACGGGAAGGGAGTCGGTCATGGCGGATGTTTACACCCTGGCTGCCTTACGTGCCGAGATCAACAGTTACCTGAAGGGCAAGGTTGACAGGAAGCAGCTCACCGTGTGGCTTACGCCGCTGGTTTGGCACGAAGAGGGCGATGCGGAAGCGGTGGACCTTGGCTGGAGCGTGGCCCTGCTCTTGATGGAGGCGAGTCGCGGCGACCTTACTGAGGAAGAGTTGCGGGAGCAGCTTCGAACCCTGGCCGCCCCCTCGGTTCCCGCCTGACCTCTACCCCCGCACCAGCGCCGGGATCTCCGCCAGCGCCTCCGCCACCTCGACCCCCGCCGCGCGCAGCATCGAGGCCTTGGCCGCAGCGCTGTCCTCCTCGCGCTGCACGAGCGCTCCCGCGTGACCGAAGCGCACCCCCGGCATCTCCGTCATGAAGTTGCCCGCGATGAAGCTCACGATGCGCAGCCGTGTTCCCTCCCCGCGAATCAGTTCCACCAGCTCGGCCTCCATCGCCCCTCCCGGCTCGCTGAAGGTCACGACCGCTTCCGTCTCCGGGTCCGCCTCGAAGAGGGGCAGGAGGCTGGCGAACGACGAGCCCGTGATCGGGTCGCCGCCGATGGAGATCGCTGTCGAGACGCCGAGGTCGTGCTGCGCCAGCAGGCTCGCGATCTCCGTCGTCATGCCCCCCGAGCGAGACATGATGCCGACCGGGCCCGGCATGAAGCTCCGGGCCGTGTCGGCGGCGGGACCGCCCACGCTCCCCACCTTCGTCTTCCCCGGCGAGATGAGCCCCATGCTGTTCGGCCCGATGACGTGTACTCCCTCGCGCGCCGCCAGCTCCACCACCTGCGCCGCGTCCAGCCGGGGGACGCGTTCCGTCACGATGACGACGAGCGGGATGCCGTAGGCGATGCATTCGAAGGCGGCGTCGCGCAGGGCCCGTGGCGGCACGGCGATGACCGCCGCGTCCGGCTCGTGCGCCTCCACCGCCTCCCGCACCGTGTCGTAGACGGGTACGCCGTGGACGTCGCGCCCGCCGCGCCCGGGCGTGACGCCCGCCACCACCTGGCCCCCGTAGTCGAGGATGTCGCGCGTGAAGGAGACCGCCTCTCGCCCCGTGATGCCGAGGACGAGGATGCGGGTCGTCTCGTCGATGAGGATGCTCACGCGGGGCCCCCGATGGGCAGGGTCACGTCCTCGCTGCGCCACAGGTACCAGCAGGCGAGGGTCGCCCACGGGTGCCACGGCGCCCCGATGCGCTCGACCTCGTCGGGCGTCGCCGGCGCGTCGAGGCCGTAGAGGCGCATCATCGCGCGGTTCAGGCCCACGTCGGCCGTGGGGAGCACGTCCGGGCGGCGGAGCTGGAACATCAGGAACATCTGCGCCGTCCAGCGCCCGATGCCGCGCACGGGCAGCAGGTGCGCGATCACCTCCTCGTCGCTCCATTCCCCGAAACGCTCGACGCTGAGCTTCCCCTCGGCGAAGTGCCCCGCCAGGTCCCGCAGCGCCGCCGACTTCTGCCGGGAGACGCCCGCGGACCGCATCGCCTCGTCGTCGAGCGCGAGTACCTGCACTGGATCGGGGAAGAAGCCGCCGACGGCCTCTTCCGCGGTGGCGCCCTCGCGAAACAGCGCGACGAAGCGTCCGAGGATGGTGCTCGCCGCCTTGCCGCTGAGCTGCTGGAAGATGATCGAGCGCGCCAGCGCCTGGAACTCGGTCGGCGACGGCTCCCGCAGGCGCGGCGGCCCCACCGCCTCGATGACCATCGCCATCACGTCGTCCGCCCGGCGCAGGTGCGCCAGCGCCCGTTCCGTATCGATCGTCGCCGCCACGGAGGGGAAGGTAGCGGGTGCGGGGGGCAGGCGCGACTCCCGCCGCGCCTGGATGCGACTAATGACGTGTCGCGTTATGCTGATTGGGTGTTCCGAAGCTTCCGCGACCGGGACACCGAGCGTCTCTTCGATCGGGAGCCGGTCAGGAAGTGGTCACCCGCGTTGCAGCGCACAGCGCTCCGCAAGCTGCGGATGCTGGCCTCTGCCGAGACGTTGGATGACCTTCGGGTCCCGCCGGGCATCGGCTGGAACGATTGCGGGGAGATCGTGCTGGCGAGTTCAGCATTCGAATAAACGACCAGTGGCGGGTCTGCTTCAGTTGGGAGGCTGGACACGGGTACGACGTCGAGATTGTCGATTACCACTCCTGACTGGAGGGCAACATGACCACTACCAAGCTCTCGCCCGTTCACCCCGGGGAGGTGCTGCTTGAAGAGTTCCTGAACCCGCTGGGCCTGAGCCAGTACCGGCTCGCGAAGGACATCAACGTACCGCCACGCCGGATCAACGAGATCGTGCACGGTTCGCGCGCAGTCTCCGCGAACACCGCATTGCGCCTCGCGCGCTACTTCGGGGTTTCCGAACGCTTCTGGTTGAACCTCCAGGCCCAGTACGACCTGGATATCGAGCGCGACCGGCTCGGCGACCGCCTGGAGTTGGAGGTCACGCCCCGGGCGGG
>DAOUID010000303.1:0-4124 GCA_034428315.1 Dehalococcoidia bacterium | reverse complement strand
CCGCTCTTCCCAAGCTCATCGGCGAGCGCGTGAAGCGGCGCGAGGATCCGCGGCTCATCCAGGGCCAGGCGACCTACGTCGACGACATCAAGCTGCCGGGCATGCTGCACCTTGCCTTCAAGCGGAGCGACATCGCCCACGGCGTCATCAGGAGCATCGATACGAGTGCGGCCGCGGCGATGGAAGGCGTCGAGCTCGTGATCACGGGCGCGGAGCTGGCCGAGCACCTCGGCCCGATGCCGATCGGCACGCCCTTCCCGGCGCCGGACCACTACTCGGTGGCGACCGACAAGGTGCGCTACGTGGGCGAGCCGGTAGCGGTGGTCGTGGCCGAGGACCGTTACCTCGCGCGGGACGCCGCCGACGCGATCGAGGTCCAGTACGAGGAGCTTCCCGCCGTCGTCGACCCGGAGGCGGCGATGGAGGCGGGCTCGGCCACGCTGCACGAGGGCTTCGAGCGCAACATCGCGGTCGAGAGCTACTGGGGCGGCACGGGGGTCAACCCGGAGACGGCCCAGCCCGAGGACGACAGCGCCGTGGACGCGGCGTTCGCGGAGGCGGACGTGGTCGTCACGCAGCGGATGCTGAACCAGCGGCTGGCGCCGAACGCGATGGAGCCGCGGGGCGTGGTCGCACAGTACGAGGCGGGCCGCGAGTACCTGACGGTCTGGAGCGCGACGCAGAACCCGCACATCCTGCGGACGCTGGTGGCGGCGATGATGGGACTGGGCGAGCACCAGGTTCGGGCCGTGGCGCCGGAGGTGGGAGGCGGCTTCGGCTGCAAGATCAACATCTACGGCGAGGAGTACGTGGCCGCCGCCCTCTCGCGGCTGGCGGGCGCTCCCGTGAAGTGGATCGAGGACCGCACGGAAGCGTTCCTGACGACCACGCACGGGCGCGACCTGCTGGGCTACATCGACCTCGCCGCCAAGAGCGACGGCACGATCACCGGCCTGAAGGCGCGGATCATCGCCGACATCGGCGCCTACGAGGTGCTGCTGACCGCGATGATTCCGACGCTGACGGGCCTGATGATGAACGGCGTCTACCGGCTGCCCGTGGTGCGACACGAGCTGACGGAGGTGTTCACGAACAAGACGCCAACGGACGCCTACCGCGGAGCAGGCCGGCCCGAGGGTCTCTACTTCCTCGAGCGGGCGGTCGACATGCTGGCGCGCGAGCTGGACATGGACCCGGCGGAGATCCGGCGCAAGAACTTCGTCCCGGCGGACGAGTTCCCCTTCGCGACGCAAAGCGGGCTCGTGTACGACTCTGGCAACTACGAGCCCTGCCTCGACAAGGCGCTCGAGGTGGCGGACTGGCAGGGCATGCTCGCCGAGCGCGACGCGGCCCGCGCCGAGGGCCGCATCGTGGGCGTGGGCCTGTCGTTCTACGTCGAGGTCTGCGGACTGGGCCCCTCCGCGGTGGTCCCCACGGGCGGCTGGGAGCACTCGGGCGTGACCGTGGAGCGTGGGGGCAAGGTGACGGCGACGACCGGCGCCTCGCCGCACGGCCAGGGTAACGAGACGACCTTCGCCCAGATGCTGGCGGACCACTTCTCGATCCCGCTGGAGGACATCACCATCCTCCACGGCGACACGGGGGTGGTGAAGCAGGGCATCGGCACCTTCGGCAGCCGCTCGCAGGCGGTCGGAGGAGCGGCGCTCATCTCGGCCGCGGGCAAGGCCGGCGACAAGATGAAGCAGTTCGCGGCGGCGCTGATGACCGACCAGGAGGTGTCCCCCGAGGACCTTGTCTTCGAAGACGGGCGCATCCAGGTGGAGGGCGCGCCGGAGGTGAGCAAGACCTTCGCAGAGGTGGCCGACTTCGCCTACGTGCCCGTGCCCCTTCCCCCGGGAATGGAGCCGGGCGTGTCGGAGGAGTCGTTCTTCGAGCCGGAGAACAACACCTACCCGTTCGGCTGCCACATCTCGATGGTCGAGATCGACCGCGAGACGGGCGAGACGACGCTGCTCAAGCTGATCGCGGTCGACGACTGCGGCAACGTCATCAACCCGCTCATCGTCGACGGCCAGGTGCACGGCGGACTCGCCCAGGGCATCGGCCAGGCGATGTTCGAGGAGGTCGTGTACGACGAGGACGGCCAGCCGGTGACCGCGAGCTTCATGGACTACGTGATGCCGCGGGCGGCGGACCTTCCGACCTTCGAGCTGGACCGCACGGTGACGCCGACGCCGGTCAACCCGCTGGGGGCGAAGGGCGTGGGCGAAGCAGGCACCATCGGCTCCACCCCCTGCGTGGTGAACGCAGCCGTGGACGCGCTCGCGCCGTTCGGCGTGACGCACATCGAGATGCCCCTCCGCCCCGAGCGGATGTGGCGCCTGATCCAGGAGAACGGAGGCCAGTCGTGATTCCCACCGCGTTCGAATACCGAAAAGCGGGGAGCGTGGCGGAGGCGCTGACGCTCCTGCAGGAAGGCGGTCCCGAGGCAAAGCTCCTCGCGGGCGGCCACAGCCTGATCCCGATGATGAAGCAGCGCCTGGCGGAGCCGGGCCTGCTGATCGATATCGGCAGCCTCGATGAGCTTCGGGGCATCCAGGAAACCGACGGCGAGATCGCGATCGGGGCGGGCATGACGCACGCCGAGATCGCGGCCTCCGACCTGTTGCGCGCGCAGGCGCCGATCGTGGCCGAGACGGCCTCCAACATCGGCGATGCCCAGGTCCGCAACCGGGGCACGATCGGGGGCAGCCTCGCCCACGCGGACCCGGGCGCGGACCTGCCCGCCGTGATGGTCGCGCTCGACGCGACGATCGCGCTCCTGGGGCCGAACGGGGAGCGCAAGGTGCAGGCCGAGGACTTCTTCCAGGACATCCTCACGGTGGACCTGGGCGAGGACGAAATCGTGACGGGCGTGTGCTTCCAGGCGTGTCGCAGCGCGGCCTACGCCAAGCTGGAGCAGCGCGCCTCGAAGTTCGCGCTGGTCGGCGTGGCGGCGGCGCTGTCGCTGGACGGCGGCACCTGTTCATCGGCGCGCGTCGCCGTGACGGGGGCGTCGAGCCACGCGCAGCGCCTCTCGGGCGTCGAGGGCGCACTGGCAGGCGCGGCGCTGCCCGATGGGGCGGCTTCGGCGGCCGCGGGCGCAGGCGACGCGCTCGACTTCGTCAACGAGGACCTGCACGGCAGCGAGGAGTACCGCCGGGCGATGACCGCGGTGTTCACGCGACGGGCGATCGAGGCGGCAGCCGCGAGGGGCTAGCGGCCGGAGACATCAAAGGGGCGGCCTTCGATGTGGGTGTAGCGGAGCGATCGGCGGCGGATGCGCCAGCCGACCGCTTCGCGCACGCACTCGTCCTCGTAGGTGCCGTAGATGACGGTGTTCGTGCCCGCGGCGAGGGTGGGAACCTTGTCGGTGGTGTCGGGCGGCGCCTCCTCGCCCTCGCGGGGGAGGGTGTGGGTGGCCTGCAGGTAGCTGCGCAGCCGGGCCTTGCCGCCGAGGCGGACGCCGTCCTGCTCGACGGGGGGTTCGTCGATGAGCACGAGCGGGGGCGCGATGAAGTGCTGCGTGCCGCCGAAGGAGCCGAGGGCGCGGGCGCAGAACTCGGCCCAGCCGTCGGCGCCGTGGACGTTGACGGGGTCGGCGCTGAGATCCTCGAAGATGAAGTCCTGGGCGAAGGCCGTGCGCAGGATCGACTGGCCGCGCTCGTAGAGGGCATCGTCGTCACGGTTGCGGGCGCGGCCCAGCATGTCGAGGGCGTGGCCGTAGCGGATGGGGAGCTGCATGAGTTCGACGTAGTCGGAGGTCTCGTTCGCGTCCATGCGCGGCATTCTAGGAGAGCGTCGCGCTGCCGCGCGACTGAGGGGTGGGGAGAGCGCTGCGCTGGCGCGCGGCTGAGGCGAGCGCTCGGCGTCGCCGCGCTGAGTGGGGGGCTTCCCCGCCGTGTGAGCAGCCGGCGTAGACGGGCTCAGGAGGGCCGGTAGTAGGGGAGGTCGAGCTCGCGGAGGTCGAGGAACTCCATGTAGTCGAGCTGGCCGGGTGGGTGGCCGAGCCGGGTGAGGAGCTCGGCGGCCTCGGCGGTGTGCTGGGCGCCGTGCATGATGACGTGGGTGATGCCCGCTCGCAGCGTTCCGCGATCACGCGCGTGCGTGTCCCGCACGATGGG
>DAOUID010000302.1:0-2222 GCA_034428315.1 Dehalococcoidia bacterium | reverse complement strand
AGTGGATCAGCTTCGGGTCGTTCACGAAGACGACGAAGGTGGGCGGGTCGACGGAGGGCTGGGTGGCGAAGCGAACCTTGAGGCGCTTGCTGTGCACGACGGGCGGGGCGTGGTCGCGGAGGGCGCGGCGGAAGATGCCGTTCAGCTCGCCGGTGGGGATGCGGCGGCGGCGCGCCTCGCGCGCCTCGACCGCGAGCCGGAGCAGGTCGGGAAGGCCCTTCGCCTCCTCCGCCGAGACGAAGGTGAAGAGGGCCCAGGGGAGGAAGCGGAAGCGGTTCCGCATCATCCCGAGCAGGCGGGCGCGGTCCTCCTCGGGGCTCTGCCAGAGGTCGGTCTTGTTGACGGCGACGACGAGGCCGGTGGACGCCTCCTGGGCGAGCCCGGCGATGTGCGTGTCCTGCGACGTGACGCCCTGCGAGCCATCGACGAGGAGCACGGCGACATCGCAGCGGGCGAGCGCGTCGTTGGCGCGGAGGACGGCGTGGCGCTCGACGCCCTTGCCTCGCTTGCCGGGACGCCGGATGCCGGCGGTATCGATGAGGGTGAAGGCGCCCTCGGGGGCGTCGAGGTCGGTATCGATGGCGTCGCGGGTTGTCCCCGCGACCTCGCTGACGATGACGCGGTTCTCGCCGATGAGGGCGTTCACGAGGGTGGACTTGCCCACGTTGGGGCGGCCCACGATGGCCACGCGCACGCGGTCCCGCTCGACCAGGGGAGGGGTCTCGGGGAGGCGCTCGACGACCTCGTCGAGGAGGAGGCCGACGTTCAGGTCGTGCAGGGCGCTGACGGGGAGGGGAGGCCCGAAGCCGAGGGCCCCGGCCTCGGCGGCGGCAACGATCTCGCGGGACTCGTTGTCGGCCTTGTTGGCGACGAGGATGGCCGGGGCCTCGCCCCGACGGATGGCGTCGGCCACGTCGTAGTCGCTGGCGGTGAGGCCGTCGCGCGCGTCGACGCAGAAGAGGACGAGCGTTGCCTCGGAGATGGCGGCGTTGATCTGGCCGCGAATGAGGTCGGTGTAGTCGCCCTCGTCCTCGACCTGGAAACCGCCGGTATCGAGCAGGAGGAAGGGCCGTTCGCGCCACTCCACCTCGGCCTCGAGGCGGTCGCGCGTGGTACCCGGCTCATCCTCGATGATGGCGAGGCGTTCGCCCACGATGCGATTGAAGAGCGACGACTTGCCCACGTTCGGGCGGCCCACGATGGCCACGCGAGGGAGATGGCCGGAGGCGATCACTGGGCTGCCTCGTCCCCTTCGTCCGCATCGCCGGCTTCGTCATCCTCCTCGCCGCCAACAGCCTCTTCTTCCGGCTCCGGCTCTATCGCCTCGGGGTCGACGAGCTGGACCCAGAGCGGGGCGACGGAGACGACCTCGATGCCCTCGGGCGCAGAGACCTCGGGCTCGTGGCGGGAGAAGCGGGGCGGGGCCTCGGCGAGCGAGACCTCGGCGACCACGTCGTCGATACCGAGACGGGCGAGGTCGGGCTCGGGGCCGGCGAGGCGCACCTCCACGAAGTAGAGGCCGGGGGCCAGCTCGAGCCCGTCCGGCACGTCGCTGAAGACGGGAACGACTCGAAGGACGCGCCACCCGTCCTGCGGGGTAACGGTGACGGTGATGAAGACCGTCTCGACTCCCGCCGTCACGCCGGCGGGGAGTTCGAGCTCGCGGCTCTCGATGACCTGGGCGATGGCGCTGCTGACGTCGACATCGTCGACGACGAAGACGGTGAGGCTTTCGACGATCTCCCGCGGCCCCGTGACCTCGATGGGGGAGGGGCTGACGGTGACGTCGGTGACGGAATAGCCGCGAGCGGGGCGGCCGGTCGCGCCGCCGAGGACCGCGATCTGCCGCGTCAACAGCGCTTCCTGGACGGGCACGGTCACGCGGGCGCGGTTGCGCGAGAGGGTGACGGTGACGCGCGAGCCGTCGCTGGTGCGGGCGGCGAGCTCGACGTTGAAGGTCTGGGTGTTCTGCAGACCGGTGATCGACACCGTGGCCTGGACCTGGTCGACCGAGTCGACCAGCGCCTCGCGTCCGGTGATGGTCACGAAGGGAGGATCGACCGCAGCCAGCCCCTGGCGAAAGCCCGACGGGAGCTCGCCGTTGATGACGACCGTGACCGGCATCTCGCGGCTGACCGTGGCCACGGCCGCGACCTCGACGGTACCGGGCTCGGCGCGGATGACGCTGACGTCGCGGCGTTCGGTCGTGACGGTGACCGGGA
>DAOUID010000301.1:0-4888 GCA_034428315.1 Dehalococcoidia bacterium | reverse complement strand
ACGTAGGAGCGGACGGCGCCGTGCGGCACCTGCGTGCCGACGTCGAGCGCCTTGGGGAGCGTGTCGAGGTAGTCGAGGTACTCGGGGAAGGTCTCCCAGTTCCACTGCATGCCCGCGGAGAGGGCGGTGCCGGGGATGTCCTCGACGCCCTCCATGAGGCCTATGAGCCACTCGTGGCGGTTTGGGGCGGCGGGGGCGAAGCCGACACCGCAGTTGCCCATGACGACGGTGGTGACGCCGTGCCAGCAGGAGGGCGTGAGCAGCGGGTCCCAGGTGATCTGGCCGTCGAAGTGGGTGTGAATGTCGACGAAGCCGGGCGTGACGATCTGCCCCGTCGCGTCGACGGTCTCGCGGCCCTCGGCCTCGATGCGGCCGATGGCGGAAATCCTGCCGTCGTCGATGGCGATGTCGCCCTGGAAGGGGGCATCCCCCGTCCCGTCGACAATGGTGCCGTTGCGGATGACCAGATCGTGCATGGAGCGCCTCCCGGAGCGGGCGGGCGCTGCTTGGAGCGTCATGCGCCCTATCGCGGCTAACGGTACTGAATGGGGGGTGGGGCTACAAGGAGGAAAGGCGAGGAGCAGCCCCGGTCCCGAGTCCTATAGTGCGCGCCCATGCCCCTCTTCTCCTCTCGGCGGGAACGGTGGCTGTGGCTGTGGGCGCTGGCTGTGGTGGCGGCGATCTTCGCTTCGCTCTGGGTCGGCGGGCAGCTGGCGGAAGCGCTCCGCGACTACGAGCTGCTCGACGAGGTACTCCGGGTCGGGCTGTTCCTGTTCGGCATGCTCCTCGTGGGGACGACGGCCGTCCTGCAGGGCGTATGGGCTCGACCGGGCCGGCTGGAGATCGCCATCGCTGCGGGCATCGCGGCGGTCTACCTGCTGGTGTTCCTCCGCATCGCGGTGCTGGAGGAGCGCTCGCACCTGATCGAGTACGGGGTGCTGGGCGTGTTCGTGTACGCGGCCCTCACGGAGCGCGCCGGCCGGGGCCGGCGCGTCCCCGCGCCGGCGGTCGTCGCCATCGCGGGGACCTCAGCGCTAGGCCTCCTCGACGAGTGCCTCCAGCTGTTCGTGCCCAACCGCGTTTTCGACCCGTGGGACATCCTCTTCAACGTGCTCGCGGGGGCGCTGGCGGTGGGGGCGAGCGTCGCCCTGGGGTGGGCGCGGCGACGGGGGGAGGGCAGGGGATGAGGAACCACAGCGGCCGGTCATCCCGCCGTTGCGGTGGCGCTTGCGCGCCTTCTCTCGGTAAGCTTCGCCGTCGGCCCTGCGGCCAGTGCCGCGGGGCGTATCACCATGGAATCCCGGAGGGGTGAGATGAAGCTGGAAGGCAAGGTGGCTGCGGTCACCGGCGGAACGCGCGGCATCGGCCGCGGCATCGTGGAGGCGTTTATCGCCGAGGGCGCGAGCGTCGTCATGAACGGTCGCAGCGAGGAGAAGGGCGCTCGGGCGCTGGAGGAGATGGGCGCGGGCGACCAGGCCCACTTCATCGCCGGCGACGTGACCCAGGAGGCGACCATCTCGGGGCTCATCGACGGAACGGTCGAGCGCTACGGGAAGATCGACATCCTCGTGAACAACGCGGGCGGCAGCTCCGGTTTCGCACCGGTGGCGCAGATGGAGAACGAGGCCTGGGACCACACCATCACGTGGAACCTCTCGGCGACGTTCTGGGGGATCAAGCACGCGTTCCGCTACATGATTCCGCAGGAGAGCGGGCGCATCATCAACATCTCCTCGCTCGAGGGGAAGCACGGCAAGCCGGGCATCGCCGCCTACGTGGCCGCCAAGCACGCGATCAACGGGCTCACGAAGAGCTCGGCCCAGGAAGTGGGCACGACGGGCATCACCGTGAACGCGATCTGCCCGGGCCTGATCGAGACCGACATCGTGCGTGAGAGCGGGGCCGCCGCCGCCGCTTCCATGGGGCTGACCTACGACGAGATGGTCGAGCAGTTCTCAAGCGAGTCGTCGATCAAGCGCATGAACACCGTCGAGGAAGTCGGGGCCGTGGCCGTGCTGCTGGCGTCCGACGTCGGGTCCGGCATCACCGGCGCGCTCTGGTCGGTGGACGGCGGCACGGCCGCCTACTAGCGGGCCGCACCCCAGGAGGGACACGAGGATGAGCGACGAGCTTCACTGCAGCTGGGACAGCCACCACGACACCGTGCACGGGAACTACACGACGGCGAACGCCGCCGAGGTGCTCCCGGGCGTGACGAAGCCGCTGGCCGCCGATATCTGGCGGGAGTGGGATTATGTCTGGAACTACGGGGTCATGGAGACCTTCGGCACGACCGATCTCCTCGAAATCCCGAAGCCTCCCGTGGCGACCACGCTGCCGTTCATCGGTGGCCGCTTCGTCATCAACTTCGGGATAAACATGGCGTTCACGGCGCTCTACTCGGTGGGCGAGGGAAGCGACTTCCTGAAGCAGTTCCTCGAGGGCGGCGAGGAAGAGTTCACGAGCGAGGCCCACGGCGATGAGGAGCGTGCTATCGCCGCGCGCGCGGCCATCACCGAGAAGTGGGAGAGCTCGGTGGAGATCCGCGACCGGAACCGCGAGATCACGAAGAAAGCGTACCAGGAGTCGCTGGCGCGCGACTGGAGCGCGGCAAGCGAGGCCGAGCTGATCGAGGCGCTTGACGCGGGAACGGAACTCGCCGGGCGCATCTTCATGGCGCACTACTTCAACTCGGTGGGCGGCGGCGAGTACACGAGCGCGATCGGGGCCATCCTCGACGAGCACATCCCCGACCATCCGCCGGAGTGGGCGAACACGATCACGAGCGGACTCACCGAGGTCGAGAGCGCGCTCCCCGCGAAGGCGATCTGGGACCTGAGCCGCTTCATCGCGGCGCGGCCCGCGCTCGCGACGGAGTTCGCGTCGCTAACCCCGGAGGCGCTCATCGCGAACCTCGCCAGCCCGCCCAACGAGGACTGGCAAGCGTTCGCGGCCGAGTACGCCGAGTTCATCAAGGAGCTTGGCTTCCGCGGGCAGAACGAGACGAATCCCTCGTACCGCACCTGGAACGAGGCGCCGAACTTCGTCCTGAGCAGCATCCAGGCCGACCTGAACGCGGACCCGGATCGCGATCCGCACCAGCTGGAGCGGCGGCAGGCGGCCGCCCGCGAGGCGGTCGAGCGGGAGATCGAGTCGAAGCTGCCGGCAGAGGTGCTGGAGGAATACCGGCACGCCCTCTACCACGCGCAGACGATGAACCGGGGCCGCGAGAGCAGCAAGGCGAACTGGGCGCGGGCCTGTCGCACGCAGCGCCCGCCCGTGGTGGAGCTCGCCCGGCGGCTCGTGGAGCGCGGCGTGATCGGCGACGCCGAGGACGTCTGGTTCCTGCGGCTTCCGGAGCTGCGGCAGGCCGCCGAGGGCAACCTCGACGGCGCCGAGGCAAAGGCCAGCATCGCCAGCCGCAAGGACGAGTTCGCCCTGATGGAGCAGCACGAGCTGCCGGTCATGTTCGAGTGGCCGGTGGAGCTGATCCCGAAGGAGGCTGCGGCGCCGGTCAGCTCGGCGAGCTACGAGGGCCTGGGCGTGAGCCCGGGGCAGGCCTCGGGCAAGGCGCGCGTGATCGAGAGCGCCGAAGCCGCCGTCAGCACCATGCTCGAGCCCGGCGAGATCCTGGTCGCGCCAGTGACGGACGCGGCCTGGACGCCGCTCTTCATCCCCGCCGCGGGCGTCGTGGTGGAGACGGGCGGCATTCTCAGCCACGCGGCCACGGTCGCGCGCGAGTTCGGGATTCCGGCTGTCGCCCAGATCCGGGGCATCACCTCGCTGATCCCGGACGGGGCCACGGTCACGATCGACGGCTCGACGGGGACGGTCACGGTCGAGCCATAGCGGCCACGCCAGGCACGGTTGCCCTCACCACACCCTCACCTTAGCGTGAGGGTGTGCGCGTCCGCGCACGGGAGGCCCCTTGGCGCAGTCGACGAGCACGGCCCGCGCCGGGTCCCTTCTCCGCTCCAATCCGGTTACCGCCCGCGTCGCGTCGCTGCCCACGTTCGCGTCCTTCAGCGAGCGCGACTTCCGCTGGTTCTACCTGGCCATGCTCGGCCAGATGGCGGGGATGAACATCCAGCTCGTGATGCGCGGGTACGTGGTGTTCGAGCTCACGGGCTCGTTCGCCTGGCTGGGCGCGATCGCGCTGGCCTCGGCGCTCCCGATGCTCTTCCTCGGGGTCCTCGGCGGGGTGCTGGCGGACCGCGCGCCAAAGAAGATCGTGCTCCAGGTGGGGCAGTTCGTCTCCGTCGTGAACGCACTTGTGGTGGGCATCCTCATCCTGACGGACGCGGTCGTACTCTGGCACCTGTTCGCCGCGGGGGCCATCCAGGGGATCACGATGGCGCTGATGATGCCTGCCCGCCAGGCGATGATCCCCGAGGTGGTGGGGCGCGACCTGCTGATGAACGCGGTCGCGCTCAACTCGGCGGGCATGAACCTGATGCGGGTGCTGGCCCCCGCCGCCGCCGGCTTCCTGGCCGCTGCCGCGGGTGGCGGCGTGTTCGGCGCGGGACCGGTGTACATGGTCATGGCCGGCACCTATTTCTTCGCGATGGTGACCCTGGCCATGCTGCCTCGCCGGGAAGCCGCCTCGAGCGGGTCGGCGCGGGGCGGGCTGGGGGACCTGCGCGACGGGTTCGTCTACGTGCGCCACGACCCGACCATCCTGATCGTGCTGGCGGTGACGCTGCTGAGCGCTTTCCTGGCGATGCCCTACATCCAGCTCCTGCCCGGCTTCGTGAAGGACGTGCTGGACGGCGGGCCGGTGCAGCTGGGATTGCTGACGGCGATCAGCGGGGGTGGGGCCGTCTTCGGCGCGCTCGTGATCGCCTCGCTACCGGAGCGCCAGCGCGGCCTGCTCCTGCTGCTCAGCGTC
>DAOUID010000300.1:0-15785 GCA_034428315.1 Dehalococcoidia bacterium | reverse complement strand
TAGAGCTCGGCCTTGATCCGGTCGGCGAGCAGGTGGGGCGAGTCGTCCTCGTCGGTGACGATGCCGACGCCGTAAAGCGAGGCGATGGCGCCGAAGCGCTCCGGGAACGTTCCGGCAGCGGCGACGACGAAGCGGCCGCTCATGCAGTAGCCGATGGCGCCCGCGGGGCCGCCCGTGACGGGGTTGGCGTCGAAGTAGTCGAGCCAGGCGCTGGTGTCGCTCATCACCATGGGCATCTCGAGCGTGCGTCCGGCGGCGAACATGCGCTCAATCTCCTCGCGCCCCTTCGACAGGTCGAAGTTCTGCGGGCCGAGGCGATAGAACATGTCGGGGAGCAGGCAGAAGTAGCCCTCGCCGGCGATGCGGCGGGCGAAGTTGCGCAGCTCCTCGCGGACGCCGACGACGTCCATGTAGAGGATGACGGGCGGGAAGGGGCCGTCGCCGTCGGGGTGGACGGCGAAGCAGTCGACGCTGCCGTCTGGGGTGGTGATCTGGACCTGGAACTCGGGCATGGCTGGCCTCTCGTGCGCTAGGCGCCGGTGAAGTCGGGCGTGCGGCGCTCGGCGGTGGCGCGCACGCCCTCGCGGAAGTCGTCGGTCTCGCGGAGCCAGTCCTGCTCGACAAGCTCGTGGTCGGTGGCGATGCGGACGCGGTCGGCGAGACCCCGGCGCATCGTGCGGCGGATAGCGCGCACGGCCAGCGGAGCAGAGCCGGCGATCTCGGCAGCCATCTCCCTGGCCTTGTCGCGGAGCTCCTCGATGGGGACGAGGGCGTCACAGAGGCCGATCTCGAGGGCCTCCTCGCCCTTCACACGGCGGCCGGTATAGAGCATGTCGAGCGCCTTCTGCTGGCCGACGAGGGCGGGAAGGGTCACGGTGAGGCCGAAGCCGTGGTGGAAGCCCAGTCGCGCGAAGTTGGCGGCGAAGCGGGCCTCGGAAGCGGCCACGCGGAAGTCGGCGGAGAGGGCGAGGCCAAGGCCGCCTCCGATGGCGGCGCCCTGCACCGCGGCGATCACGGGCGTCTCCGCCTCGAGGAGGCGGACCGCCTCCTGGTAGAGGTGGCCGCTGCCCGTTCGCCGGGTGGGCTCGGAAGCGCCGTCGTCCTCGGCAGGGGCGGGAGCGGCGAGCTGGGCGCCGGCACAGAAGGAGCGCCCCTCGGAGGCGAGGATGATGGCGCGCACGTCCGGTTCTTCGTCGAGGGCGTGGTAGGCGGTGGCGAGCGCCCGGATGAGGGCGACATCGAAGAAGTTGTGGGGCGGCCGGTGGATCTCGA
Source organism: Dehalococcoidia bacterium (assembly GCA_034428315.1). Lineage (GTDB taxonomy): Bacteria > Chloroflexota > Dehalococcoidia > Tepidiformales > Tepidiformaceae > UBA2991. The sequence continues at coordinate 14,513 of DAOUID010000300.1, read as the reverse complement.
CGGTGGCGAGGTGGCCGTCGATATCGACCGAAACGTCTGGTGCGGAGTCGGGGACGGACATGGCTCCTCCTGCAGGGGCAACGGTAACGAGGGGTCCCCCAGGGGTCGAGCAGGAAGGCCGGGGCGGGCGGGCGACTCTGGTACCATCCGCGAGTCGAAGCGGCATCCCTCCAGGCTCCCCAACAGCACCCCGAACGCAAGGCGGACGGAACGGTGACAACCGAGCAGAGAACCCCATCAGAAGGTGGCACGACCGTCACCGTGCGGAACCTGTTCAAGGTGTTCGGGGGCAACGAAGAAGGGGCGATGGCGCGGGCTGTCACGGGCACGACGAAGGAAGCGATCCAGGAGATGCATGGCTCCGTGCTGGCGCTTTCGGACGTTTCGTTCGATGTGAAGGCGGGCGAGCTGTTCGTGGTGATGGGGCTGTCGGGGTGTGGCAAGTCGACGCTGATCCGGTGCATCAACCGCTTGATCGAGCCCTCCGCGGGGAAGGTCTGGCTCGGAGAGCGGGAGGTCACCGCCATGGACGAGGCGGAGCTGCGGGAGGTGAGGCGGGGGTCGATTGCGATGGTCTTCCAGCACTACGGCCTGCTGCCGCACCGCTCGGTGGTTGAGAACGTCTCGTGGGGCCTCGAGGTGAACGGCGTAGAGAAGCGGCACCGCCGGGAGCGGGCCGAGGAGGCGCTGGCGGCGGTGGGGTTGCAGGGCGAAGGGGACCGCATGACCGACCAGCTCAGCGGCGGCATGAAGCAGCGCGTCGGGCTCGCGCGAGCGCTCGCGCAGGACGCGCCCGTGCTGCTGATGGACGAGCCCTTCAGCGCGCTCGACCCGGTGATCCGGCGGGAACTGCAGGACGAGCTCGTGAAGCTGCAGGCGGAGCTGCAGAAGACGATCATCTTCATCACCCACGACCTGGACGAGGCGGTTCGCATCGGCGACCGCATCGCGATCATGCGGGACGGGGTGATCGTGCAGCTGGACGAACCCTCGGCAGTCGTGCTGTCGCCCGCGAACGACTTCGTGCGCGAGTTCACCCGCGACGTGCGGCTGCAGTCGATGGTGACGGCCGGGTCGGTGATGCGCGCTCCCACGCACACGGCGCGGACGGATCAGCACATGTCGGAGGTACTGGCAGCGCTGGAGGAAGGGGACCACCTGAGCGCCCCGGTGATCGACGGGGACGGGTGCTGCGCAGGCACGGTGGACTTGCTCCAGCTCAGGCACGCGCTGGCGGAAGGGGACGGGCCGGTGGGCTCGCTGCCGCTGGCCGAGGACTCGGCGGTGGCGCAGGACGCGGTGCTGGACGAGCTGGTGCCCCTGGGACTGCGGTCGGACCGCCCCATTCCGGTGGTCGATGGTGGCGGCAGGCTGGTCGGGGAGATTCCCCTGGACGCGCTGGCCGAGGCGATGGCGGCGGGCGAGGAGAGCGAGCCCCCCGAGAGAGGAGCGCCGGCGGGATGAGCGATCTGCCAGCGACGAAGCGCCTTCCGGGCCAGGCCGGGTTGCGAAAGCTCGGGGGATGGCTGGACATTCCAGCCGCCAGCCGGGCGCCACGCTGGGTGCGCTGGCTGCTGATGCTGCGGTGGCTGGTGGTGCCCGCGATCCTGGCGATCGTGCTGTGGCAGGGGGACTGGGAGTGGTCGGGGGAGTTTCCGGCGGACGTCGGAAGGGACGTGGGGCGCGAGATCGACAACGTCATCGACTGGATGACGACCGAGCTGGATGTGCTCTTCGACGCGATCAAGGAGGTGGTGCTGACGGTCCTCGTCAATATCGAGGACTTCCTGCTCTGGATGCCGTGGCCGGCGTCGATCCTGGCGATCACGACGGTCGCGTGGCGTGCGGCGGGATTCTGGGTGGCGGCCTTCTCGGCGGCCTCGCTGACGCTGCTGGCGGCCTTCGGGCTCTGGGACAGCACGATGGAGACGGTGGCGCTCATGGTCGTGACGGTGACGCTCTCGATCGTGATCGCCGTGCCCCTCGGGGTCTGGGCCTCGCAGAGCGACCGGCTGAACGCGATCCTCCGGCCGATCCTCGACGGGATGCAGACGATGCCGAGCTTCGTCTACCTCGTACCCGCGATCGCCTTCTTCAGCCTGGGCAACGTGCCGGCGGTCATCGCGACGCTCATCTACGCGGTCCCGCCCGCCGTGCGCCTTACCAACCTCGGCATCCGGCAGCTGCCGGAGGAGACGCTGGAAGCGGCGGAGTCGTTCGGGGCGACGCCGGTGCAACTGCTCCTGAAGGTCAAGATCCCGCTGGCGGCGCCCACGATCATGGCGGGGGTGAACCAGACGACGCTGATGGCGCTGGCGATGGTCGTGATCGCCTCGCTGGTGGGAGCGGGGGGACTGGGGGAGGACGTGAACCGGGGGTTGGGCCGGATCGAGCCGGGGAACGCATTCCTGGCTGGACTGGGGATCGTGTTCCTGGCGATCATCATCGACCGCATCACGCAGGCGTTTGCCAGCCGGCAACAGTCGTCAATGGGGGCGGGGGGCGGCGTAGGATAGTCGCCATAGATTCTTGAGCCTCCGCGCTCTAGCCAGGAGACGCGCCATGCGACCTATACGACTATTCCTGATGGGACTGGGCACTCTCGCGGCGGGCCTGGCCCTGGTGGTGGCGGCCTGCGGGGGGGAGGAGGAGCCGATCGTCTTCTCGGACCTGAACTGGCCTTCGGCGGAGATCCAGGCACGCGTGGCCTCGTACATTGTCGAGCACGGCTACGGCTACCCGGTGGAGCTGGTCCCCGGGGACACCGTGTCGCTCTGGCAGGCGCTGGTGAACAACGACACGCACGTAACGATGGAAATCTGGCCGGCCCAGCAGGAGTGGCTGCTGGACGTAGAAGAAGGAACCCTCGTGGAGGTGGGCCTGAGCCTGGATACGGGCTGGGAGGCGTGGGTGATTCCCCAGTACCTGAAGGATGCGAACCCCGGTCTCGTGTCGGTAACGGACCTGCCGGAGTACATGGACCTCTTCGTCGCGTCCGACTCGCAGGGCAAGGCTCGCTTCGTGACCTGCCTCCCGGGCTGGGCCTGCGAGCAGGTGAACGCAGCCAAGGTGGAGGCGTACGGGCTGACGGACTACATCTACCTCCTCAATCCGGGTTCGAGCGCGGGTCTGTTCGCTGACCTGGAGGCTGCCTACGCGAAGGGTGAGCCCTGGGTGGGCTACATGTGGCACCCGACGCCGCTGTCCGTGGGATTGGACCTGTACATCCTCGAAGAGCCTCCCTACTCGGATGATTGCTGGGCGACCACGAAGGCGTGCGCCTACCCGGAGGCGAAGGTCCTGATCATGGTGAACAAGTCGCTGCCGGAGCGGGCGCCCGATGTACTCGACTTCCTCGAGAAGTGGAGCTTCAAGGCGGCCGACCAGGTTGCCACCGAGGTCTGGATGCAAGAGAACAACGAGGACAGTGACGCGGGCGCACTGTGGTACCTCCGCAACTTCCGCAACACCTGGGCGTCGTTCGTGCCCGCGGATGTCGCGGAGAAGGTCGACGCGGCACTCGAGGACGAGGGCTAGCGACCACAGCAGGGCCACCGGGGGTGACGCCACGGGCCGATTGCTCCCGTGACTTGCCGATAAACGGAATTCCGGTTACGGTTCTCCCATGCGAAGCGACGCAGTCGCGAACCAGCGCAAGATCGTGGAGGCGGCGACCCGCCTCATGGCCGAGCGGGGACTCGAAGCGGAGCTGACCGACATCGCCCACGAGGCGGGCGTGGGGGTGGGCACCGTCTACCGCTGCGTCGGCAACCGCGACCAGGTGATCGAGACGATCGTGCGGGATGCGGTGGGGCAGATGGCGGCAAGCCTTGACGAAGCGGAGGACGGCGAGGGCAACGTCGAGAACCTCACCTCCCTCGTCGAGCGGCTGCACACGATCGTGGGGAAGTACGGCTGGGTGCACGCGGCGCTCATCGGGGGCCGCGAGGAGCTCCGCAAGGAGATGCGCGCCATCGACCCGCTGCGACGCTTCGAAGCCCTGTACGAGCGGGCGCAAGCCAGCGGCCAGTTGCGGACCGACATCGACGCGGGCGTGGCCGCCGCGCTCATCCTCGGCAGCCTGGCGCCGTGGTCGGCCATGGCCCTCAGGGCGAGGGGCGACGCGCGGGCGGCGGCCGAGGCGGTGATGGGCCCCTTCCTCGCCCACGCACCAACACCAGCAGCCCGGGAGGCGCAGTCATGATGGGGATGGGCGGAGGCCAGCAGATAAGCGGGGGACTGCCCCCCGGGATGGAGCTGCCCACGCGGCGCAAGGTGCTCGTGCTCGCGGGCGTGCTCTCGACGATGTTCCTCGCCGCGCTGGACCAGACGATCGTGGCGATCTCGATGCCGTCCATCGTGGAGGACCTCGGCAACCTCGACCTCTACGTGTGGCCGTTCACCTCGTACATGCTGGCCTCGACGGCGCTCGTGCCGGTGGTCGGGAAGCTCTCGGACCTGTACGGACGAAAGCCGTTCATCCTGGCGGGCATCGTCATTTTCGTGGCGGGCTCGTGGCTGAGCGGGGCGGCGGCGGACATGATCTACCTGATCGCGTTCCGGGCGGTGCAGGGCGTTGGCGCGGGACTGATCATGACAACGTCGTTCACGTCCATCGGCGACCTGTTCGCACCGAGGGAACGGGGACGCTGGATGGGGCTGTTCGGGGCGACATTCGGGCTGGCAACCATCATTGGACCGCTGGCCGGGGGCGCGCTCGTCGACCACCTCTCCTGGCGCTGGATCTTCTACATCAACATCCCCGTGGCGATGCTGGCGCTGGCGCTGGTTACCTACGGGATGCCGTGGTTCCGCGGCCAGGGCAAGGCGATCATCGATTGGGGCGGAGCGGCGCTCATCGTGGGCGTCACGGTTCCGCTGCTGCTGGGCCTCTCCTGGGCGGGGAACCAGTACGGCTGGAGCGACCTCCCGGTGGTCGTCTCGCTGAGCGTGTCGGCGGCGTTGCTCGTGGTTCTCCTGATGCAGACGAGGCGGGCGAGGGAGGCAATTCTGCCGCTCTTCCTGTTCCGGAACCGCGTCTACACCGTCTCGGTGCTGACGACGATGGTGCTGGGGGCGGGCATGTTCGGCGCGATGCAGTTCCTGCCGTTGTTCCTGGTTGGCGTCCAGGGCCACTCAACAACCGACTCCGGCCTGGTCATGATGCCGATGATGTTCGGGATGATCTTCGGGTCGGTCGTAACCGGGCAGTTGCTGAGCCGCGGACGGGACATGCGAGTACTCGCGATCTTCGGCGGATGCGCACTGATCACCGGATTCTTCCTGCTCTCGACGCTGGACCAGGGTTCCTCGACATGGTCCACGCGGGGCTACATGGTCCTGCTGGGGCTGGGCATGGGCTTCTGGATGCCGACCTTCCAGCTGGCGGTGCAGAACGCCGTGCCGCACCAGTTCCTCGGCGTGGGCACCGCCTCGGTCAACTTCTTCCGCCAGATCGGCGGGACGTTCTCGGTGGCCATCCTCGGATCGCTGATGGCGACCACCTTCAGGTCGAACCTGGAGAACGCGGTGGATCCGCGGTTCGGCGAGATCCTGTCGGACCCGCAACGTCTCCTGAGCGAAGAGTCGCTTGCAAGGCTCACGACCGCGATCGAACGGCAGAGTCCGGGCACCTCGGAAAGCGTGATCGATGCAGCGCGGGTCGCCCTCAGCGACTCGGTGACGGGCATCTTCCTCGTCGGCGTCGGCATCGTGGCGGTGGGGTTCGCCATCGGGCTGCTCATGCCGCGCGTCCGCATGCGGAGCCGCGAGGACCTGATGGCGGAAGCCCGGGGCGAGAGTCTTCCGGGCGAGGACGACGGCGAAGAGCCAGGCAGCTTCGGCGTCGAGCCGGAGGAGGCAGGGGCGCCCGGCGGCAAGTAGCACCCGGCGGGACTCGCGAACACGAAGGAGCCCCCTCGCTGAGGGGGCTCGTCGTGTCGCGACCAGCGGGGCAGGGCTACGAGACGCCCTTCTCCAGCAACTCGGGAAGGTCGGCGTCGTCGGTGTCGACGAGGGCGTCGACCCACTTGTGGAAGAGCTGCCCGCCGCCCTCGTTGCGGCCGAAGAGGGAGAACTCCTTGGCGCCGGTGGCGAGGGCCTTCTGCACGTGGAAGCCGGTGTAGTAGTCCTCGTTCCCGACGACGTGGCCCATGAAGTCCATGTACTCCTTCAGCTCCTCGGGATCCTGCTCCTCGGGGGGCTCGAAGCGGAGGAAGTTCTGGATGGTGAAGGACTCGCCCGGGGTCTTGCCGGGGAACATCTGCGAGACCATATAGCCGGTGCCGGTGCTGCCGGCGATGGACATGTTGGGGAACACGGTCCAGACGCCGGCGGTCATGTCGTCGTAGCCCCACTCCGACTCGGGGGTGTCGGCGAGCTTCTCGTGGCCCTTGGGCGACATGACGCGCACGTGCGGGCCCCAGGAGTAGTAGTCGGGCTGGAAGGGGCCGTCGGGCCCGAAGCTGTTCCGATGAAGGATGGGCACGTGATAGAAGTCGCGGTAGCCGTCGTAAGCCACCTTCCAGTTGGGACCATCGAGCGGCTGGGCGCCGACGACGTAGGCATCGTTGAAGGCGAGGTCATCGAGGACGGAGTCGTAACCCGCAAGGAAGGCGTCGATATCGACATCGGAGTCGGGCTTGAGGGTGACCCAGATCATGCCCGAGCGCTCGGCGGAGGGAAGTTCCGTGAGGCCGAAGCAGGACTTGTCGAGCTCGCCGAAGTTCCCCTCGTCGAAGACGGCGACGAGCTTGCCCTCAAGGTTGTACGTCCACGCGTGGTAGTTGCAGCGGAAGACGTCGGTCTTGCCGGTCTCGGGTTCCTCCACAACGAAGTTGCCGCGGTGGCTGCACATGTTGACGAAGGCGCGGGCCTCGCCGTCTTCGGCGCGGGTGATGAGGACGGGCACGCCGGCGACTTCCATCGAGCGGTAGGAGCCGGGTTCACGCAGCTCGGTGGAGAAGGCGAGGGCGAGAGGCAGGCGGCGGAAGATCTTGTCGACCTCGGCCTCCCAGCGCTCCTGGTCGTGGTAGAGCGCGGTGGGGATCTTGTAGATCTCGTCGGCGAGGTCGATGCGATTGTTCTGAAGGTTCTCCACCTCGCGGCGGGACATCTCCACCAACTGCTCACGGGTCATGGGACACACTCCTGCGCTACGCCTCCCGAAGGGGAAGCGGGAACCCGAACAGGATAACGCGCGGAGGCGCGAGTCGCCCGGTCCCGTCAGGAAATCTACTCCTCGAACCAGCCCTGGACGATGCGCATGGCGACCGCCCCGCCGGAACGGGCGGCATCCATCGCCATGGTCGAGCCGGTAGCGTCGCCCGCCGCCCAGATGCCCTCGACGTTGGTCTGCTGCATGGGGCTGACGGCGACGAAGCCCTCGGCATCGACAGCGAGGCCGAGATCGCGGGCCAGCCGCTCGACGAGGGGAGCGGGGAGGGATTCGGGGCTCCAGAGGAGCGTCTCGATAGGGACGGTCTCGCCGCCCTCGAGCGTGACGCTGGCGATCTTGCCGCCGTCGTGGTTGATAGCGGTTATGTCGCCCTGGTGGAGTTCGAGGCCCTGAGCTTCGAGGGCCGTCGCGAGTTCGTCAGGGAGGTCGACACCGCTTCCGAGGAAGACCTTGACCCGGTCGGTCCAGTTGTAGGCGAAGAGGGGAGGAGTCGCCTTGGCGCCGGTCGAGGGCACGACCAGGCCCCAGACGCGGTCGCGGTGCTCGTAGCCGTCGCAGAAGGGGCAGGAGATGACGGTGTCGCCCCAGCATTCGGCGAAGCCGGGGATGCCGGGGAGGGCGTCGCGGTGGCCGAAGGCGAGGATGACGTGGTGGGCGCCGAGCCGGTCGCCCTCGGCGGTGGTGAGGACGAAGTCGCCCTCGCTGTCACGCTCGACGTTCGCGACCTCCTGGCGGCGGAGGGACGCGCCACCGACGGCGTCGATCTGCTCCCAGGCAGTGCGGGCGAGATCCTCGGGGAGCATGCCCTCGACGCCGATGAAGTTATGGACGCCGTGGGAGGCGGCGTTGCGGGCGGGCGAGGGCGCATCGAAGACGGCGACGGTCTTGCGGGCGCGCACGAGCACGAGGGCGGCCTGCAGGCCGGCGGGGCCACCGCCGACGATGGCGACATCGACCCCGTCGGCGGCAGGCTCCACGAGCTCGATCTCGGTGGGGGCAGGCTGGGGGGCGGAGACGGGCGGGGCGCCGGGAGCGCCGCCAATAGCGGCAGCGGAGCCGGGCGCCACCTGCGGCGCGCTCGGGGAGTCGGACTGCTGGGAGTCGACGGCGAACTGGGCAAGCGCCAGGGTGTTGGCCACGCCCGAGAAGCCGTGCTTCCCGGCCACGATGGTGGCTGGGACCTCGCTCAGGCCGAGCTCCTGGACGAGCTCGGGGAAGGTCTCGACCTCGATGACGGTCGCCTCGACCCGGGTGGAGAAGAGCGCGAGCTGGTAGGCGCTGGCGACCGCCTGGGCGGCGGCGGGGTGGCGAAGGGAGCCGACGACCACGACCGAGACGGTATCGGTGAGGCGGTCGAGGACCTCGGCGAGGGCGGCGGAGGGGGCGGGCGGGGCGGGGAAGGCGTCGATGACCTCGACCAGCACCTCGAAGAAGAGGCCCTGCGGGAGGCCGTAGTAGCGGAGCGGCGGCGCCCCGCCTCCGCGGCGGAGGAGAAGAGCGGGGACGCGCTCGACGTTCCAGCTCTCGACGAGCTGGGGCTCGGCGTGGAACTCGTGGGTGACGAGGCGGAGCTTCTGCGAGACTCCGACGAGATCTTCCAGCGTCTCCTTCGTCGGCCCGCAGGCGGGGCAGGGCGTACGGGGCGGGGCGCCGGGGACGATCACGGCGCTCTCGCCCTGGTGGAAGTAGTCGATCGTGACCGGGGCGGCGAGCGCTTCGAAGCGCTGGCGGAGGGCGGCGAGCACCTGTTCGGGAATCACGCCGGGCTCCCCACGGGGTCGGGGAAGAAGACCCCGGTCTCGGCGGCGAGCTCGCGGAGCTGCTCGACGACAGCGCTGTCGAGGGGGATGCCGCGCGCCTCGCGGTCGGCGCGGGCTTCGGCCTCCTTGTCGCCGGGGATACGCACGCGGTCGACGCCCGGAGCGGGAGGGATGGCGTGGACGCGGTCGGCGAGGTCGGCCATCTCGGCCTGGAACTCGTCGGGGTCGCGGAAGGCGTCGATGCGCCAGGCGGCGAACCACTGCCCCATGTGGGGACGGGGCATGATCATCCCGAAGCCGGCGCCGGAGAGGACGCCGGAGAGGATGTCGGCGGCAAGGCCGAGACCGTAGCCCTTGTAGGAGCTGGTCTCGAGGGAGGAGCCGAGGGGAAGGAGCGCGCCACCCTTGCCGAGGGCGGAGGGGTCGTCGCTCTCGTTCCCGTCGCCATCGACGGCCCAGCCGGAGGGGAGGCGCTTCCCTTGGCGGCCGGCGATCTCGAGCTTGCCGCCGGCGACGGCGGTGGTGGCCATATCGAGGGAGAAGGGCTCGCGACCGGCAATGGGCGCGGCGAAGGCGATCGGGTTCGTGCCGAAGGCGCGCTCGGCCCCGCCGGCGGGAACGGCGAGCACGGGCGTGTTGCAGCTGGCCATACCGATGAGCCCGCGGGCGGCGGCGCGCTCGGCGTAGTAGCCGGCGGCCCCGAAGTGCCGCCCGTTGCGGATGGTGACCATGCCGATGCCGTTCGCCTCGGCGCGGGCGATGCAGCGGTCCATGGCGTCGACGGCGACGACGACGCCCATGCCGCCGTCGCCATCAAGGGCGAGGGTGGACGGAGTCTCGCGCAGCACGGTGACGGTGGGAGTGGGGTTCACGCGGCCGTCGCGGAGGCCCGGCACGTAGCCCCCGTGCCAGGTGAGGTGGGCGATGCCGTGCGACTCGATGCCCTTCAGGTCCGCGTCGATGAGGACCTCGGCGGCGGTGGCGGCATCGGCGGGAGGCATGCCGAAGTGCTCAAGGGTCGCGGCCGTGTGGTCGCGCAGGGAGGGGGCATCGAAGCGCTCGCGGAGATCGGACATCGTCCGGGGATTGTCCGCGACGATTGGCCGGAACGCGAGCGGGGAGGTCTGGGTAGACTTCCCCGGAGCCGGGAGGACCGATGCGACAGGAACCGATCCCCGTGGTGGTCTCGTTCCCGCTGACGGAGGGGACGCGGGCGACGATCGAGGGCGCCTCGCCGCTGGTGCGCATCCTCGAGTACCCGACCGAGCGCATCGCGCCGGGCGCCTTCCGCCCGCCGCCGACGGACGAGCAAGCACGGATCCTGGCGCAGGCGGAGGTGCTGTTCGGGTCGCACCTTGACCCGATCGCGGTACACGACGCGGCGACGAAGCTGAAGTGGCTCCAGGTGCTGACGGCCGGGCTGGACGAGCTCATCGAGCAGGGCGTCCTCGAACGGGACTTCACCATCACAACGATGAGCGGGATAGGGGCGGTGCCAATCGCGGAGTACTGCATGGCCGCGATGGTGATGCTGGAGAAGGACCTGCACGAGGCGATGCGGGACCAGTTGGAGCGCCGCTGGAACTTCCACTTCGCGGGGCAGCTGCGGGGGAAGACGTGCGGCATCGTGGGGCTGGGGGCGATCGGGCGGGAGCTTGCGAAGCGGGCCAGAGCCTTCGAGATGCGCGTGATCGCGACACGCCACAGCGCGCGCCCCGGCGACACGGATCCGGATGTCGATGAACTGCTGCCCGCGAGCGAGTTGCCGCAGCTGCTGGCGGAGTCAGATTACGTCAATCTGTGCGTGCCGCTGACGGCAGCGACGGACGAGATGATCGGGCGGGACGAGCTCGCGCTCATGAAGCCGGAGGCGTCGATCGTGAACATCGCGCGGGCGACGGTGATCGATACGGACGCGCTGCTGGAGGCGCTGCGGACGGGGCGCATCGCGGGGGCGGCGCTCGACGTTCACGACCCGGAGCCGTTGCCGGAAGACAGCCCGTTCTGGGATATGTCGAACGTGATCGTGACGCCCCACCGGTCGGGGTCGATCCACGGCTACTTCGAGCGCGCGGCGGAGTTCTTCGCGGAGAACCTGCAGAGGTACGTGGCTGGAGAGCCGCTGCTGAACGTGGTCGGGCGCGAGCGGGGTTACTAGGCCCGCTCAACTTCCGGGTATTCGGTCCCAAGTGACCGGACACGCGGTAAAATGTCTCTCATGGCGACATTGGACACGCACCGGGCGGTGCCGAAACTCCAGGACGCTGGCGCGCCCGAGCCTCTGGCTCAGGCAACCGTTGACGTTCTCGAGGAGGCTGCGAAGGGGAGTACCGAGGGGCTCGTCACAGAGGCGGTGCTGTACAAGGCTCTCCTCACGCAGTCCGGCATCATGTTCGGGCTGATGGTCGGGATCGCAGCGGCCTCCCTGGGAATCGCTCACTGGATGTTCGGCTAGGCCGCTACGAGACGGCCGCGGCGTTGCGTTCGCGCGCCCAGGCGTGCGCCTCCTCCGAAGCCACCCACTGGATGGCGTTGGACATCAGCTTCCGGTAGTTGGGGTTGTTGTAGGAGGTGGGGACGTCGCCCGGCTGGATGTAGACGATGGGGCTGTTGTAGTGGCTCTTGGCCCAGGCGACCATGTTGCTGGTGGGGGGATGGGTCCAGTCGCCGCGCTCGTACATGCGGCGCTCGTGGACGACGAGGGCGGGCGAGAAGAAGTTCTTGTAGGTGAACTCGAAGTCGCTGCGAAGGAGCGGCACGACGTTGTCCTCGAAGTAGGGGGCGAGGTAGAGCTCGTCCTGGAGCTCGAACTGCGGGTCGAGGCCCTCGACGACGGGGTGGTCGGGCTCGACGACGCTGACGTTGTGATTGACCGCGAGGAGGTAGCCGGAGTCGGGCCACTGCTGGCCGCGCAGCTCGCCGGGGTCGTAGAAGAAGCGGCCGCCGACCATCTCGGCGTACTCCTCCCAGGCGGGCCAGGAGCAGATGTTGTGGTGGATCATGACCATGCCCTTGCCCTGCTCGAGGAGGGCGCGGTAGCCGTCCTTGAGCGACTGGGGCGGGTCGGCATCGCCGATGCCGCGGCCGGGCATGCTGTAGTCGACGATGACGTCGTAGGGGGCGGCGGCATCGGGACGGAAGAAGGCCTGGGCGGCGGGCTGCTCGACGTGGGTCCAGGCGGAGATGGCGCCGTCCTGCTGGAACGAGTCGAACATGGAGAAGAAGGGCTCGCGCTGGAACGGATGGCCCTTCGTGGCGAGGAGGACATTGGGAGATGTCATGGAAGTCATTGGAGCCTCCGACTGGTAGCGGGGCCAGTGTGCTCCCGCGCGAGAGGCATCGCAACGGTGGGGCGGAGGCTCGGTATCCTGTGCGCCGCGCGCCCGTGCTGGCGCCGACGGAGGAAGCGGCATGACGAAGCGGGTGCTGATCGCGGGAGCGTCGGGGCTGGTGGGGTATGCGGCGGTCCGGCACTTCGCGACGCTGCCGGGCTGGGAGGCGGTGGGGGTCTCGCGGCGGATACCGGCGGGGCTGCCGGAGGAGGCGGAGCTGGTCTCGGTCGACCTGCTGGACGAGGCGGCGTGCGAGCGCGCCTTCGGGGCGATGTCGAGCGTGACGCACCTGGTGTACGCGGCGCTGCAGGAAGTGCCGGGGCTAATGCCGGGCTGGGTCGACCCGGAGGTGATCGAGCGGAACGCGCGCATGCTGCGGAACCTGTTCGAGCCGCTCTCGCGGGCGGCTCCCAACCTGGAACACGTCTCGCTGCTGCACGGCACGAAGGCGTACGGGCTGCACCACCCGAGCGTGGGGGCGAAGGGCGTGAAGGTTCCGCTGCGCGAGCGGGAGCCGCGCAAGGAGCACCCGAACTTCTACTTCGAGCAGGAAGACTACCTGCGGGCGAAGCAGGCTGAGGCGGACTGGGAGCTGACGACCTGGCGTCCGACGGTGATTTACGGGGACGCGCCGGGAAACAACATGAACCCGATCCCGGTGATCGGGGCGTACGCGGCGCTGCTGCGGGAGGAGGGGCGGCCGCTCGACTTCCCCGGGAAGCCGGGAGCGCCGACGCTCCGGGAGGCGGTGGACGCGGACCTCGTCGCGCACGCGCTTTCGTGGGCGACGGAGGAGCCGAAGGCGTGGGGCGGAACCTTCAACCTGACGAACGGCGACGTGTTCATGTGGGAGAACGTGTGGCCGGCGATCGCGGAGACGCTGGGGATGGAGGCGGGGGAGCCGCGGCAGGTCTCGCTGGTGGAGGAGCTGCCGAAGCAGCAGGACGCCTGGGCGGCGCTGGTCGAGCGGCACGGGTTGAAGGCGCCAGGGGACCTGGTCGAGTTCTGCGGCTACAACTCGCTCATCTACGCCGACACGGTGCTGGGAGCGCCGAACCGGCCGCCGCTGCCGATCCTGAACAGCACGATCGCGGTGCGCCAGGCCGGCTTCACGGAGTGCATGGACACCGAGGACATGTTCCGCAAGTGGTTCGCGCGCCTGCAGGAGACGGGCGCGATTCCACCGACGTAGGGAAGCGGAGCGGGCGGGCGCCTACTTGAAGCGGTAGGTGATGCGGCCCTTGGAGAGGTCGTAGGGCGAGAGCTCGACGAGCACGCGGTCGCCGAGCAGCACCTTGATGCGGTAACGGCGGACGCGACCACTCACGTGGGCGAGCACCTCGTGCCCGTTGGCCAACTCAACGCGGAAGACGGCGTTGGGAAGCGCCTGCGTGACCAGCCCTTCGACTTCGATGGATTCCTGTTTTGCCACGGGCCAACCGTACCAGACGGCGCGCACAGGCGCTTGGCGGGCAACCCGCTAGACGGGGATCCAGTGGAGCGTGCCGTCGCGCTTGACCTTGGAGAGCCGTCCCTCTTCGAAGAGGTGCTCCAGATGGGAGAGCGTCTCTCCAACGGCGGCGCGCTGCATAAAGGGCTCGAAGTCGTCGAGGGTGCCTGTGGCCCACTGGACCCTCCCGGCGACATCCCAGGCGGTGGCGCCGGCGTCGACGCAGCGCAGCATCTCGTCGAGGCGTTCGCGGTGGTGGTCATGGATCTCGTTGACGCGGCGCTTGAGCTCCTTGATGTCGAACTCGTGCGCGGGGAGGACGTGGTCGACGTCGAGATCGGCGACGACATCGAGGGAGCGGATGTAGTCGCCGAGGGGATCGCCCGAGGTCTGGGAGTGCATCGAGACGTTGGGGGTAATGGTGGGGAGGATGTGATCGCCGCTGAAGAGGAGCTTGCGGTTGGGCTCGTAGAGGCAGATGTGCCCGGGGGCGTGCCCGGGCGTCCAGATGACCTCGAAGTGGAAGTCGCCGGCGCTCAGGGTTTCGCCGCCGTGGACCTTGTAGTCGGGAGCCGCGGGCTGCACCTTGTCGAGCATGTCCATGGAGCCGCGGGACATCTCGGGGGCCTTCAATTCGGGTACGCCGTGCTGCCCCATGTATTTCTGCATCTCGTCGGTGAGGCCGCGGGGCGCGTAGTAGCGGGAGGCGATGAAGTCGGCCTCGCGCTCGTGCATGATCACCTCGCAGTCGGAGACCTGCTTGAGGCGGCCGGACATGCCGTAGTGGTCGGGGT
>DAOUID010000299.1:0-2258 GCA_034428315.1 Dehalococcoidia bacterium | reverse complement strand
TCGACGGCGCGGTTCGCGCGGGGGCGGATCGTCGCGATGCTGGCGGAGGGAGCGCCGCTCCCCGCCGATGCGATCGCGGCGCGGCTGCCGGAGGAGCACCGGGGGGCGTGCGCGGGGTACCTCGAGGCGCTGGAACGGGACGGCATCGCCGTCCCGCGGGAGGGGCGCTGGGGGCTGGCCGAGGACCGCTAGGGCAGGATGAGCATCGCGTCGCCAAAGCTGTAGAAGCGGTAACGCCGGCGGACGGCTTCGGCGTAGGCCTCGCGGATGAGGTCGTGGCCGGCAAGGGCGGAGACGAGCATCAGCAGGGTCGAGCGGGGCAGGTGGAAGTTCGTGAGGAGTGCATCGACAACCCGGAAGGTGTAGCCGGGACGGATGAAGAGGTCGGTTTCGCCGTCCGGGACGGCGCCGTCGCCAGCGAAGGCGTGCTCAAGGGTGCGGACGACGGTGGTGCCGGTGGCGACAACGCGCCGGCCCCCGGCGCGGGCGCGGGCGACGGCGTCGGCGGTAGCGGGCGGGAGGCGGAAGCGCTCGGGAGGGAGCACGTGCGCCGCGGGATCCTCGGTGCGGACGGGGCGGAAGGTGCCCGCTCCAACCTCAAGCGTGAGGAAGGCGCACTCGATCCCGGCCGCCTCCAGCCGTTCGAAGAGGGCGGGGGTGAAGTGGAGGCCGGCGGTGGGGGCGGCGGCGCTGCGGGCATCGCGGGCGTAGACGGTCTGGTAGCGCTCGGGGTCGCCGTCGTAGTCGTGGATGTAGGGAGGGAGGGGGACGGCGCCAATGGAGGCCGGGTCGATGGGGCGGTCGAAGGTGACGGTCGTGGTGTCCTGCTCGCGGTCGCGCACGGTGGCGGTGAGGAGCCCGTCCCCGGCGTCGAGCAGGAACTGGCGGCCGGGGAGGGCCGCGCGGGCCGGGCGGACCAGGGCGGTCCAGGCGCCGTCCTCGTGCTCCCGCAGGAGGAGGAGCTCGACGCGCCCGCCCGTGTCGCCGCGAACCCCGAGGAGGCGCGCCGCCATGACGCGCGTGTCGTTCAGTACGAGGAGGTCGCCCGGGCGGAGGAGGGAGGGGAGGTCGCGCACGTGGTGGTGGGCGAGGTCGCCTGCGCCGCGGTTCAGGACGAGGAGGCGGGCGGCGTCGCGGGGCTCGACGGGCTGCTGCGCGATCAGGTCGCGGGGCAGCTCGTAGTCGAAGTCCGAGGTTCGCACGCGGGGAGCATTGCGGTTTCCGAGGCCGGGGTCTAGCGTACGCGCGCTGGAGGAGCGAGGTGGCTGAGTTCGACCCGAGGGGCGCGAGGGTGCGGTTCGCCGGTATCCGGCGCGACTACGCGCAGGCGGTGCAGGCGGAGGAGGTCTCGGTCGAGCAAGGGGCGGTCGCGCAGATGGAGGCGGGAGCGGTGAGCATGGAGCAGAGCGCGGTGGCGGCCATGCGGGCGGAGCGGGCGACGTTGCGGGACAGCGCGGCAGCGGTTGTGGTGACGAAGTCGACAGCCATGGACGGAACGTACGTGGGCGTGCTGGCGTCGCCGGTGGTGCGGGGCGAGGTGCACACGTGGTTCGACCTGAGGACGGCGTTCGCGGTGGGGCTGGGGCTGGCGGTGGGGAGCTTCGCGCTCAACCTTGGCCGGGGGATGCTGCGGAGCCTGTTCCGCTAGCCGCATCGACATCCGTGCGGAGCTGGCCGCAGGCGGCGGCGATCTCGGAACCCTTCTCGATACGCACGGTGGCGTTCACGCCCGCCTCGGTGAGGATGCGGCGAAACTCGCGCACGCCCCGGCGCGAGGGGGCGGCGAAGGGGCCGGCGGTGGGGTTGAGGGGGATGAGGTTGACGTGCATGCCGGCGTTGCGGAGGAGCCTCGCGAGGGCGTGCGCCTGCTCGGGCCTGTCGTTGAGGCCGTCGATGAGGGCGTACTCGAGCGAGACGCGGCGGCCGGTCGCGCGGAAGTAGCGCTTCCCGGCATCGAGCAGCTCGCGGACGGAGTTGGGGCGAGCCGTGGGGACGAGCCGCCGCCGGAGGGCGTCGTCGGGTGCGTGCAGGGAGATGGCGAGGCCGACCTGGAGGTTCTCGCCGGCGAGGCGGTCGATCGCGCGGGGGATTCCCACGGTCGAGACGGTGATGGCGCGCTGGGCAAGGTCGAAGGCGCGGGCATCGGTGAGGAGGTGGACGGCGCGGAGCGTCTCGTCGTAGTTGGCGAGGGGTTCGCCCATGCCCATGAAGACCACGTTGGTGACGTGCTCGCCGCGCGGTGCGAGGAGGCGCTGGAA
>DAOUID010000298.1:0-12459 GCA_034428315.1 Dehalococcoidia bacterium | reverse complement strand
CTCGCCGTCGAGGATCGCGAGGCGCGCGTCCTGCTCGGGGAGGAAGACGTGACGGACCTGCTGCGGGCGCCGGACGTGGAGGGGGCCGTGAGCGACTACGCTGCCATCGCCGAGGTGCGGCGCGAGCTGGTCGCGCAGCAGCGCCTGTTCGCGGCGCAACAGCCCTCCCTGCTGGTGGGGCGCGACATCGGGTCGGTGGTGCTGAAGGACGCGCCCGTGAAGCTGTACTTGCAAGCGTCGGAGGAGGTGCGGGCGCAGCGGCGGGGGGAGCAGGCGGCGGAGTGGGGGTCGCAGCAGAGCGCGAGCGAGGCGGGCCGCGACATCAGCGGGCGCGATACGACCGACAGCACGCGCGCGGCCAGCCCGCTCGTCGAGCCGGAGGGCGCCATCGCCATCGATACCGGCGAACTGGACGCGGATGCGATGATTGCGCGAGCGACAAAGGCGATCGAGGAGCGCGCGAGGTGAAGGTGTTCAAGGCCCTGAGACGGTTCCTGTGGGCGCTCTACGTGCCCTGCTTCTACTGGTGGTCGGTCTGGACCTCGTACAGCATTCTGGTGCTGATGGCGCGCTGGCGGGTGGTGGGGCGGGAGAACATCCCGGGCGGGCCCCTCATCCTGGCTTCGAGCCACCTGGGGAACGTAGACCCCATGATGCTGGCGATTGCTGCGGCCCCGCGGCGGCGCTACATCCGCTTCATGGCGAAGGAGCAACTGTTCCGGTACGTGCTGACGCCGTTTGTCGTCAGCTGGAACCCGATCCGGGTGTACCGTGGAAGCTTCGACCGGCTGGCCCTGCGTCGGGCAGAGGAAGAGGTGCGGAAAGGCGGGTTGCTGGGGATGTTTCCCGAAGGCATGCGCAGCCTGAGCGGCGACCTGGGCACCCTCCAGGGAGGGTCGGCGCTGATCGCACTGCGCACCAACACGCCCATCCTGCCGGTCCGCCTCTTCAACACGAACTATCTCGGCAAGAAGGGCCACCTCTTCCCCCGCCCGACGCTGACCGTGCGCTTCGGGAAGGCGTTCCAGGTGGAGCGCGGGGAGGAGCCCCTGGCAAAGCAGGTCGAGGAGCTGACCGAGCGCATTCGCGAGGAGCTGGAGGCGCTCCGGCTCGAGCACGAGGCCGAGGCGGCGTGAAGACCCCGGAGGGCGGCCTCATCTCCGCCGTCACTCATGGGTCGCTGGCCGAGGAGGCGGGGATCGTCCCGGGCGACACGATCGTGGCCATCGACGGGCGCATGCTGCGGGACGCGGTCGACTACCAGTTCTATGCGGCCGAGCACGAGATCACGGCCCGCTTCCGCAAGGCGGACGGGAGCGAGGACCTGGTCGTGTTCGAGAAGGACCCGGACGAGGACCTCGGGCTGGCCTTCGAGCGGGCCACCTGGGACGGGGTGCAGGTCTGCAACAACACCTGCTTCTTCTGCTTCCTGAAGGGATTGCCGAAGGGCCTGCGGAAGCCCCTCTACCTGAAGGACGACGACTACCGCCTGAGCTTTCTGCACGGCAACTTCGTCACGCTCACGAACCTGACGGAGGCGGACTGGGAGCGGCTGGAGGAGCAGCGGCTGAGCCCCCTGAACGTCTCGGTGCACGCGACTGAGGTGGGGCTGCGGCGGAAGCTGCTGGGGAACGTGCGCGCGCCGGACGTGGTGGCGCAGCTCGAACGGCTGCGCGACCTCGGGCTGCGGGCGCACACGCAGATCGTGCTCACGCCGGGCGTGAACGACGGCGAGGCGCTGGAGCGCTCGCTGCGGGACCTGACGGGGCTCTACCCGACGGTGCAGACGGTCTCCGTGGTTCCGGTGGGGGCGAGCCCGCGGCTGGAGGAGTGGTCGCGGGACCGCGACGGGATCGAGCTGTTGCCGCCGGAGCGGGAGTTCGCGCGCGGGCTGATCGCGACGGTGCGCCGCTTCCAGCGGGCGTGCGAGGCAGCGCACGGGGCCAGCGTCGTGCAGTGCGCGGACGAGTACTACCTGGCTGCGGGGCGTCCCGTGCCGGCCGCGCGGCGATACGACGGGTTCCCGCAGTACGAGAACGGCATCGGGATGGTGCGGACACTGCTCGGGGACTGGACGCGACTACGCCGCAGGCTGCGGGCGAGACCGGCGGCGGACGTGGCGGGGAAACGCGTGGCGATGGCTTGCGGGACACTGATCGGCCCGACCCTGACCCGGCTCGCCGCGGAGTTCGCGGGGGAGACGGGCGTCAGCGTCAGTGTCCATCCGGTACAGAACACGCTCTTTGGCGAGCGCGTGAACGTGAGCGGACTCCTGAGCGGCGGCGACTTCGTGCGGACGCTCGGGGGCATCGAGGCGGACCTCGTGCTGCTCCCGCGCACGAGCCTCGACTACTTCGGGGAGCGCTTCCTCGACAGCATGACGGTGGCGGAGGTGGCGGAAGGGATCGGGGCGCCGGTGGCGTTCGCGACCTCCCTGAGCGAAGCGCTCGAGGCGATCGAGGCAGGTCCGCACGAGCCGGAACCGGCGGTGGCGCCGAACGGCGCCTTCTGGAGCGACACGGCGATCGATGTCCCGGTCGAGGGAGTGTGGGCACAGGGGGAGTAAGCTGGAGCCATGCCGCGCATCCGGGTGGAGCCACTGGGAATCGAAGTCGAGGCGCCGTACGGCGAGACGGTGATGGACGCGGTCTGCGCGCAGGGCTACTTCTGGCCCATCGGCTGCGACAAGATCGGCGAGTGCACGAATTGCGCGATGGAGGTCATCTCGGGCGTGGGGCGGTTGAGCGCGATGGGGCGGTACGAGCGCGAGAACCTGGTCCGGCAGCGGGGGGTGACGTCGATCGAGGATCCGCGGTTGCGGCTGGCTTGCCAGGCGCACGTGGAGGGTGACGTGGTGGTGGAGAAGCGGGGCGTGCAGCCGATCTAGCGCCACCACGCCATGAAGGGAGTCCCGTTGTGACACTCAATGCGCGCTTTCGTAGCGCAATCTCCAAGATGCCGGGTTACGTGGCGGAGCTCCAGAGTTCCGAGCTCATTGCCATGAGAACAACGACTGAACGCAGGGCTCTCCGCAAGAAGCTGCCGGGGAATGAAGGCGTGTACGTCCTCTATGAGAACAGTGAGCCGGTCTATGTCGGTCGTTCCGACAGGCTTGCCGACAGGCTGCTTGAGCACGGTCGCCCTAGTTCCGAGTCCGAGAGCGCATCTTTCGCCTTCAACATGGCCAAGAGGGCCTTCCGGGAACAGGCAAGTGGGCAGGGCCTTGACACCGAGGCCATCTCCCGAGAGGACCTACAGGCGATTCCAGAGTTCCAGCGCCTCTTCACGGCAGCCAAGGAGTGTGTGACGGGGATGAGAGTTCGCGCCGTGTCAGTTCCGGACCCCATCGAGCAGGCCATTCTTGAGGTGTACGCACACTTGGATCTGGACACCGACCCGGAGTTCAACAGCTTCGAGAATCACTGACGAACTCCGGTTCGCCCAAAGGGAGCGCCAAGCCTAGACTGCGCGAACGCAAAGGGGCGCGATTAGCATGATCTCCAGCATCCTCCTGGCGGCGGGCATGTCCACGCGCATGGGCGAGCCGAAGGCGCTCCTCGACTGGGGCGGCGAGCCGCTCATCAAGTACCAGATCCGGCAACTGCAGGAGGCGGGCGTGGACGAGGTGGTGGTGGTGCTGGGATACCGCGCCGACGAGATCCACCGCAAGCTGCACGGCATGACCTACCGCAGCGTCCTGAACCCGGTCTACCAGCTCGGACGGGCGGGGTCGTTGCGGGCGGGGGCGAAGGCGGTCGACCGCGAAGCCACGGCGATCGTGCTCCTGAACGTGGACCAGCCACGGCCCGCCGACCTGATCCGCAGCGTCATCGAGGCGCACACACCGGCGGCGAGCGCGACGCGTCCGGAGTGCGGCGACCGGCACGGGCACCCCGTCGTGCTGGCGGCGCGGCTGCGGGGCGAGCTGCTGGCCGCGACCGAGGACGACCAGGGCCTGCGGGGCGTCCTCGCGGCGCACCTGAAGGACATCGTGAACGTGCCCGGCGACGAGCGCTGCTTGCTCGACCTGAACACCCCGGACGAATACGAGGCCGCCGTCGCCGCCCTGGCGGGCGACTCCTAGCCGGCGGTGACCTCGGGGCGCACGTTCGAGCCCGCGTACCGGGCGGTCATCTTCGACCTCGACGAAACCCTCATCGACAGCCGTCCGGCCTGGCGCTACACGCTGGAGGAGACGCTGATGAGCGTCGCCAACCGGCGCATCGACGCGGGGCCGCTGGTCGAGGAGTACCACCGCCGCCCCTGGCGCGACAGCCTCGCCATCCTCCTCGACGACGCGGGGGAGCAACGGCGCGCGCTGGAGCTGTGCCAGCGGATCGAGGGACGCAGCGCGATGAAGCGGCTGCTCGTGTTCGACGGGACGGGCATGGCGCTCGACGACATCCGGGCGGCGCGGGTGGAGATCGGGGCGATCTCGCGGCTGCCGCACGCGGTGGCGCTCAAGCAAGCCCAGGCAACCGGCGTCGACCGCTTCCTCACGGTGCTGTCAGCCACGCCGGAAGGGGAGGAATGGGCGGTGGGGCCGCGCGCCTCGGAGTGCCTCTCCTACTTCGGCCGGGAGGCGGAGGCGTGCCTCTTCGTGGGGGCGGACGAGCGGGACGTGGAGGCGGCGCGGGGGATGGGAATGGTGGCGCTGCGGGCAGGCTGGTCGCCGGCGGCGGAGGGTGGGAGCGGGGAGCTGGCGTCGCCGGCGGAGGCGGCGAAGGCGCTCCTGTGGGGGCTCGGGGCGGTCGGGCTATCGCCTGCGACGAACGGGGGCTAGGCTTCACCCACCTACTCACAACAGGCGGGTTACACGGTGGCTACCAGGATCGGCATCAACGGCTTCGGACGGATCGGCAGGCAGGTCTTCAAGGCGATCAGCGAGCGGCACGGCGACACGCTCGAGGTGGTCGCGATCAACGACCTGGTCGATGTGGAGACCAACGCGAACCTGTTGAAGTACGACAGCAACTACGGTCCCTGGGACCGCGACGTGCGGGCGACGGACGACGGCATCGCCGTCGACGGGCGGCTCGTGAAGGTGTTCAGCGAGCGCGACCCGGGCCAGATTCCCTGGGGCTCCGCGGGCGTCGAGATCGTGATCGAGTCCACCGGTTTCTTCACGGACGCGACGAAGGCGGCGGCGCACCGGCGCGACAGCGTCAAGAAGGTCGTCATCAGCGCACCGGCGAGGAACGAGGACCTGACGGTCGTGCTCGGCGTGAACGACGAGCGCTACGACCCGGCGGCGCACCACGTCATCTCGAACGCGAGCTGCACAACGAATGGCCTCGCGCCGGTCGTGAAGGTGCTGGTCGACAACTTCGGGCTGGTGAAGGGCCAGATGACGACGGTCCACAGCTACACGAGCTCGCAGAAGATCCTCGACCAGGCGGGCGGGGGCGACCCGCGCGAGATGCGCTCGGGCCCGCTCAACATCGTGCCGACTTCGACGGGGGCGGCGCGGGCGCTTCGCCTCGTCATCCCCGAGGTCGAGGGCAAGCTGGACGGGCTTGCCTACCGCGTGCCCACCCCCACTGTCTCGATCGTCGAGATCGTGGCCCTGACCGAGAAGGAGACCTCGAAGGAAGAGGTCAACGCCATCGTGGCGGAGACCGCGGGCGAGCAGATGAAGGGCATCCTTGGCATCACCGACGACCCGGTCGTCTCGATGGACCTGAAGGGCGACGAGCGTTCGAGCGTCGTCGACGGGCGTTCGACGAACGTGGTCGGCGGGAACCTCGTGAAGGTGGCGGCCTGGTACGACAACGAGTGGGGCTACGCCTGCCGCCTCAGCGACCTGAGCGCGATGCTCGTGGAGCGCGGCCTCTAGACGGCAACTCGCTGGCGTACACTCGGAGCCATGTTCGAAGCGCTCACCGACAAGCTGCAGGGAGCGTTCCAGCGCTTCGGGAGCCGCGGCATCGTCACCGAGGAGGACCTCGACCGGGTCCTGCGCGACGTGCGCCTGGCCATGCTCGAAGCGGACGTGAACTTCCGCGTCGTGCGGCAGTTCACCTCCAGCGTGCGGGAGCAGGCGCTGGGCGCCGACGTGCTCAAGAGCCTGACGCCCGCGCAACAGGTCATCGATATCGTCAACCGGGAGCTGACCGGCATCCTCGGCGGGGAGGCGGCCGAGCTGGCGAACGCCCCGCAGCCGCCGTCGGTGATCCTGATGGTGGGGCTGCAGGGCTCGGGCAAGACGACGACGGCGGCAAAGCTGGCGGCTCGCCTCAAGAGCGACGGCAAGCGCCCCTTCCTGATCGCCTGCGATATCTACCGGCCCGCGGCGGTCGAGCAGCTCGTGACGCTGGCGAAGGGCATCGACGTGCCCTTCCACGAGGAGGGGACGGGCGCGAAGCCAGCCGAGATCGCCGAGCGGGGCATGGCCGCGGCGCGTCGCACGGCTGTCACCCACGTGATCGTCGATACCGCCGGGCGGCTGCACGTCGACGAGACGATGATGGCGGAGGTCGCGGACCTGCGGCGGCAGCTCGACCCGTCGGAGGTTCTGTTCGTGGCGGACGCGATGGCGGGCCAGGACGCGGTCACGGCGGCGAAGGAGTTCCACGAGCAGGTCGAGATCACGGGCGTGGTGCTGACGAAGCTCGATGGGGACGCACGGGGGGGGGCGGCCCTCAGCATCCGCGCGGTGCTGGGCGTGCCGGTCAAGTTCATCGGCGTGGGCGAGCGCACGGACGCGCTCGAGCCGTTCCACCCCGACCGGCTGGCGGGGCGCATCCTCGGCATGGGCGACATGCTCAGCCTGATCGACAAGGCCAAGGACACCATGGGGGAGGAGGACACCGAGCGCTTCAACGAGAAGATGCGGAAGGGCTCGTTCGACCTCCAGGACTTCATCGACCAGCTGCGGCAGGTGCGCCAGATGGGGCCGATCGGTCAGCTCGTGGAGATGCTGCCGGGCTTCAACTCGATCAAGTCCCAATTGAACGTGGACGCGCTGGACGAGTCCTACTTCGGACACGCGGAGGCGATCGTGCTCTCGATGACGCCCTGGGAGCGGCGCCACCCGGACCGCATCGACGGCAAGCGGCGGCGACGGATCGCGGCCGGAAGCGGCACGCTGCCCGCGGACGTGAACCGGTTGCTGAAGCAGTTCTTCGAAGCGCGCAAGCTGGCGAAGCAGATCAGCACGGGCAAGATGCCGGCCATCCCCGGGCTCGGGTAGCGGGCGCGTAGCGGGGACGTGGGGTAGCATCCCGAACAGCGAAAACGAGAGGGATCGGCGAGTGCTGCGTATCCGGCTGCGACGTGTTGGGAAGAGGGGACAGGCGTACTACCGCGTGGTGGTCGCCGATCAGCGGTTTCCGCGCGACGGCAGGTTCCTCGAGTCGCTGGGGGCGTACGACCCGCACGCGACCCCTCCCACATCCGACCTGAACGAGGAGCGCGCCCGCCACTGGCTCTCGGTGGGCGCGCAGCCCTCGGAGGCAGCGGAGAAGGTTCTGCGGCGGGCCGGCATCCTGAACGGCGCTGCCGTTGCAGAGGCGCCGGCGGCTGCGGAGGCGGAAGCAGAGGCGCCCGCGGAAGCGGAAACGTCGGACGAGGCCCCGGCCGAGGAGAGCGAGGCGGAAGCCGACGCCGAGCCTGCCCTCGCAGAAAGCACGGAGAGCTAGCCATGGCCTCCATGATGGGCAACCTGATCGAGTACATCGCCAAGTCGCTCGTGGACGAGCCGGACGAGGTGCGGGTGACCGAGCACGACGACCACGGGCGCATCATCGTGCACCTGGACGTGGCCGAGGACGACATCGGCCGGGTCATCGGCCGCGACGGGCGGATCGCGACGGCGATGCGCTCGCTGATCAAGGTGGCGGCCATCCGCGAGGATGAGCGCGTCGGCCTTGAGATCGGGGACTAACCGCGAGCGCGGCGTCCCCTCCCCCATCCCATCCCGGCGGTCCCACCGAGCCTCGCGAGGGCTTCGTTGCGGTGGGTCGCGTGCTGCGCCCGCACGGCAACACGGGCGAGCTGCGGGTCGCGCCCTTCAATCCCGACCTCCCGAACCTGCAGCCGGAGGGCGAGGTCTACCTGCAGGGGGAGCGGCGGCGCATCGAGCGGGTGCGCTGGGACAAGGGGCGGGTGCTCCTGAAGCTGGAGGGGCTCGAGCGGCGGAGCCAGGTCGAGGACACGCGCGGGCAGCTGCTGGAGGTGGCGGAGGACGAGCTGATGCTGCAGGCGGACGCCTACCTGGTGTCGGACATCGTGGGGCTGGAGGTGGTGACCCCGGAGGGGCGGAGCCTGGGGCAGGTGAGCGAGGTGCTGCACACGGGGGCCAACGACGTGTACGTCGTGCAGGGCCCATCCGGGGAGACGCTGATACCGGCGATCGAGTCGGTTGTGGAAGCGGTCGATGTCGCCGGAGGGGTGCTTTTCATCACAAACGAGCTAGCACTTGGTGACGAATCGTCATAAAGCCGTTGAAAGGCTCCTTTACGCCCGCTAGACTCGGGAGCGTCTTTGAGGCAAGCGGCTTACGGGCGGGGTGTATCCCGGGGGTTGCGCGCCGAAACCCAGTCGAGGGGGAATGGCGATGGCGAAGGCCGAGTCGCTTCAAGTCGTAGGCAGTTGCGTCCACCACTGGATCCTGGACCCACCAAGAGGCGAACTCACCTTCGGTCGCTGCAAGAAGTGCGGCGAAGAGCGCCAATTCACCGGCGAGACGAGCTACCGCATCGGCCGGGGATCCTCCCGCCGGCGCTAGGTACCGTCCCTCCTCGCAACCTCCCCAGTGACTAGTGGCTAGTGAATAGTGGCTCGTGGTGTTTGCGAGCCCGTGGCATTTGACGCCTCCGAAGGGGCGTCCCTACGATCGCGGAAGCCCGTGGGGACATAGCTCAGTTGGGAGAGCGCAGCGTTCGCAATGCTGAGGTCGGGGGTTCGACTCCCCCTGTCTCCACCAATTACACGACCATGATGCGCGCGAGCGCGCGGCGCCACCGGCGGCCAGGGCGACGGTTCCGCGGGCGAGGGGCCCGAAGGAGAGAGCGATGACGAAGACCGTGCAGGAGCGGCTCGCAGAGCTGAACGAACGGAAGGACGAGGCGCGCGCCGGAGGCGGCGAGCGCCGTGTCGAGGCGCAGCACGGCCGCGGCAAGCTGACGGCCCGCGAGCGCATCGAGCTGCTTCTGGACGAGGACACCTTCGAGGAGGTCGACGCACTCGTGCGGCCGCGCGGAGCGGACCGCGGGCCGGAGGCGGTAGTGACGGGCTGGGGGCGCATCGACGGCCGGCCGGTCTACCTGTTCTCCTACGACTTCACCGTCTCCGGCGGCTCGCTGAGCGAGACCGTCGGGGAGAAGATCCTGAAGGTGATGGACCTCGCCCTGATGACGGGGGCACCCGTCATCGGCATCCAGGACTCGGGCGGGGCGCGCATCCAGGACGGACCGGAGAGCCTGCGCGGCTTCGGCGAGATGTTCGCGATGAACACGCTGGCGAGCGGGGTCATCCCGCAGATCAGCGTCATCATGGGGCCCTGCGCCGGCGGCGCGGTCTACAGCCCGGCGATCACCGACTTCATCTTCATGACGGCGGGCACGGGCCAGATGTACATCACCGGGCCGGACGTGATCCGCAACGTCACGGGCGAGGAGATCGACCACGAGACGCTCGGGGGCGCGACCATCCACGCGACCCGCTCGGGCGTCGCCCACTTCGCCATCGAGGGGGAGCAGGAGACGCTGCAGGAGGTTCGGCGGCTGCTCTCCTTCATGCCCTCGAACAACGCCGAGGACCCGCCCTTCTTCCCGACCGAGCACCCCACGCACGAGCCGGACGAGGAGCTGCTCACGATCGTGCCGGACGAGCCGAACCGTCCCTACGACGTGCGCGAGATCATCTGGCGGATCGTCGACGACGGGGACTTCCTCGAGATACACGAGACCTTCGCCCAGAACGTGGTCGTCGGCTTCGCGCGCATGGGCGGACAGACGGTGGGGTTTGTGGGGAACCAGCCGATGCACCTGGCGGGCGTGCTCGACATCGAGGCGAGCCGTAAGGCGGCGCGCTTCGTGCGCACCTGCGACTGCTTCAACATCCCCATCATCACGCTGGTCGACATCCCCGGGTACCTGCCGGGCTCGTCGCAGGAGTACGGCGCGATCATCACGCACGGGGCGAAGCTGCTGTTCGCCTACAGCGAGGCGACGGTGCCGAAGATCGCGGTCGTGCTGCGGAAGGCGTACGGCGGGGCCTACCTGGTCATGTCGAGCAAGCACCTTCGGGGCGACATGAACTTCGCCTGGCCGGCGGCGGAGGTGGCGGTGATGGGTCCGGAGCAGGCGGTTGGGATCATCAACCGGCGCGAGATCGCGGAGGCGGAGGATCCGGAGGCGAAGCGCGATGAACTGGCCGAAGACTTCAGTGCGCGCTTCGGGAACCCGTACATCCCGGCGGGCCGGGGCTTCGTGGACGACGTGATCGACCCGCGGGAGACGCGCGGCAAGATCATCACGTCGCTGGAGATGCTGCGGAACAAGGCAGACCGCAACCCGCCGAAGAAGCACGGCAACATCCCGCTGTAGGAAAACGCCCTGGCGAGCCCCTTCGCGCTGGCCCCAAACCGCGCTTGTGATAGTGTTCACGGAGAGCCGCAAGCCGCCCGTTCCAGGCGGCAGGGGACTTCGCCAGAGCCATGGGCCAGGTACGCATCACGGAGACCGCCATCCGCGACGGGCATCAGTCGCTGCTGGCCACGCGGATGCGCACCGAGGACATGCTTCCCGCCCTCGAGCGGATGGACGCGATCGGCTACGGCAGCATCGAGTGCTGGGGCGGGGCGACCTTCGACACGGCCATGCGCTTCCTGCTGGAAGACCCGTGGGAGCGCCTTCGCGAAGTGAAGGCGCGGCTGAAGAACACGCCCACGCAGATGCTGCTGCGCGGCCAGAATGCGGTCGGCTACCGGCACTACGCCGACGACGTCGTGCTCGAGTTCTGCGAGCGCGCCGTCGAGAACGGCATGGATATCTTCCGCATCTTCGATGCGCTCAACGACACCCGGAACCTGGAGACGGCGTTCGAGGGCGTGAGGCGCGCGGGCGGCCACGTGCAGGGCACGCTCTGCTACACGACGAGCCCGGTGCACACCGTCGAGAGCTTTGGGGCGCTCGCCGACCGGCTGGTCGAGATGGGCGCGGACTCGCTCTGCATCAAGGACATGGCGGGGCTGCTGAGCCCGGTGATGGCGGAGCGGCTCGTGACCCGCATCAAGGGCGACCATCCCGACGTCCCGCTGCAGCTCCACTGCCACGACACCTCCGGCTACTCGGAGATGGCGTACCTGCTGGCCGTTCGGGCCGGCGCGGACATGATCGACACGGCCATCAGCCCGCTGGCGGGAGGCACCTCGCAGCCGGCCACGGAGACGCTCGTGGCGGCGCTGGGCGAGGACGAGAACAACGGTACGGGCATCGCCCTCGACGACCTGGTCGAGACGGCGGAGTACTTCGGCGGCGTGCGCCGGAAGTACTGGAAGCACGAGAGCAACCTGCTCGGGGTCGATGCGGGCGTGCTCCGGCACCAGGTGCCGGGCGGCATGATCTCGAACCTCGTGGGTCAGCTACGGGACCAGGGCCAGGAAGCGAAGCTGGGCGAGGTGCTGGAGGAGAACGCGCGCGTGCGCGCGGACCTCGGCTACCCGCCGCTGGTAACGCCGAGCTCGCAGATCGTGGGCTCGCAGGCGGTCCTGAACGTGCTCACGGGCAAGCGCTATGGCGTCGTGACCAAGGAGACGCGCAACCTCGCGCAGGGGCTCTACGGGGCGACGGCCGAGCCGATCACGAGGGAAGTGCTGGACCTCGTCCTGGGCGACGTGCCCCAGATCGACCACCGTCCGGCGGACGACCTCGATCCGGAGCTGGAGAGCGCGAAGGAGGAGATCGGCGACCTCGCCGAGAGCCCCGAGGACGTGCTCTCGTACGTGATGTTCCCGCAGCCGGCGAAGAAGTTCCTCGAGTGGCGGCGCGAGGGCGGCGGTCCCGAGCGCGAGCTCGTGGCGGCCGTCGTCGGTGCGATCGCGGTCAAGGACCGGCCCGCGGCCTCGCGGGCGGCGCCGGCGGCGCCATCCGCGAACGGCGCGGCCCCGGGCGCGGCCTGGCGCCAGTTCGGACGCATGAGGCAGATGCGGTAGCGATGGCGACGGTCACGATCGGCGGACGCACCTACGAGGTCGAAGTACGCGGCGACACCGTTGTCGTCGACGGCGAAGAGTTCCCCATCACGATCGCGCGCGGCGACGCCTGGGACACGGTCACGGCGGGCGCGGTGAGCTACCGGGTGGCGCTTCCGCCCGAGGAGGAGCGCGAGTCGGGCATGGCCATCGAGGTCGACCACCGGCCATTCACGCTGGAGTACGAGGGGCGGCTGGGCGGCGGTCCGGCGCGGCCCGCGCCGCGAGCCTCGGATAGGGATGATGGAATTCAACAATGAATG
>DAOUID010000297.1:0-31766 GCA_034428315.1 Dehalococcoidia bacterium | reverse complement strand
ACGTGGAGGAGCGCCTCATGGTCTCCGCCACCATCACCGAAGGCGAAGCGTCCGGGCGGTCCTTCCGCGGGCTCAACGACATCGTCCTCAGCCGCCGCTCTCCAGGCCGCCCGGTCTACGTGGAGCTTGCCGTCGACGGCGAGCGCGTCGCCCTCTACCGCTGCGACGGCATGATCGTGGCGACTCCCACCGGCAGCACGGGCTATTCCCTCAGCGCCGGAGGCCCCATCCTCGCCCCGGTCGAGCGCCACCTCGTCGTGACGCCCGTCTCCGCCCACCTCGCCATCGGACGCTCCCTCGTCCTCGAGCCCTCCTCGACCGTGACCCTCAACATCCGCTCCGACGAGGGCGCCATCCTCACCGTCGACGGACAGGAGGATCTGCGCCTCGCCGGTGGCGCCCGCGTTTCCCTCACCGCCAGCGAATACGCGGCTCACTTTGCCCTCCTCGACCCGCCGTCCTCCTTCTTCGGACACCTTGCCGAGCGCCTCGAGGTGCAGCTCAGCAGCGCCATGAACAACGGTGATTGAGCAGCTCACCGTCACCGACTTCGCCGTCGCCCGCGACGTCACCCTCTCCCCTGGTCCCGGCCTCAACGTGCTCACCGGCGAGACGGGCGCGGGCAAATCGATCATCGTCGATGCCCTCGACTTCCTCTTCGGCGGCAGGCACGGGCGCGGTGTCGTCGCCGACGGCTCTGAGAGCGCCCGCGTCCTCGCCACCGTGCGCGCCGGCGAGGAGCGCCTTGTTGTGGAGCGCACCGTGCGCCTCTCCGGACGTACCTCGGGACGCATCGACGGCAAGACGGCCCCCGCCGAGCGCCTCCGCGCCCTCGGCGCGCGTGTGATCGACATCCATGGCCAGTCGGAGCAGCTCACCCTCCTCCGGCCCTCGGTCCAGCTCGCCGTCCTCGATGCCTTCGGCGGGTTGCTCGACCAGCGCGACGCGCTCGCCGCCCAGGTCCGCGAGCTGCGCGCCCTCCGCCGCGAGATCGAGGCCGTCAGCCTCGATTCGCGAGAGCGAGAGCGCCTCCTGGACCAGCTTCGTTTCGAGGTCGACGAGATTGCGCGGGCGGGCCTTGTCCCCGGCGAGGACGAGGCCCTGCGACGCGAACAGCGACGCCTCGCCAGCGTCGAGCGCCTGCTCGCCGCCTCCGCTACCGCGCTGGAGGCGCTCGACGCGCCCCCGATCGCGGAGGCCGTCGCCGCCCTCGAGGAGATTGCCGGCAGCGATCCCGACGCCACCGAGCTCGCCGCCGAGGGCGTCACGCTGGAGCAGGCCGCGGCCGACCTCGGCCGCTCCCTGCGCGCCTACCGCGAGACGCTCGAGGACGACCCGGAGCGCCGCGAGACGGTCGAGGCGCGCCTCGATCTCATCGCCCGCCTCCGCCGCAAGTACGGCGAGAGCGTCGAGGCGATCCTTGAGTACGAGCAGTCGGCGAGGCAGCGGCTCGACGCCATGGAGACGGCGGGAGCCTCGCTCGAGGACCTTCGCGAGCGCGCCGGCGCCCTCGCGGACTCGGCAGCGGAGGCGGCTTCCTCTCTCTCGCTCGCGCGCCGCGAAGCGGCCGCGCGCCTCATCGCCGAGGTCTCGGCGGAGCTGGCCCGCCTCGACATGTCCGGCGCGTCGCTCGCCGCCGGTTTCGCCTGCGAGGACGCCTCCGATGGCCTCGCCGTCACCCTCCCCGACTACGAGGTCGTGGCGCCCGGCGCCGCTTCCTCCGGCGGTGGGGAGCCCGGCGCACGCGCCTTCACCGAGTCCGGCGTCGACCAGGTGGAGCTGCTCGCGGCGTTCAACCCCGGCGGCCCGCCCCGTCCCCTCCGCATGGTCGCGAGCGGGGGTGAGACGTCGCGCTTCCTGCTTGCCCTGACCACCGTGCTGGGCGCCGCTGCTGAGCCCCGCCTCGTCGTCCTCGATGAGGTGGACGAGGGCGTCGGCGGCCGCGCCGGCTCCGTCGTGGGCGAAGCGCTTCGGCGACTCGCCGAGCGCCACCAGGTCCTGTGCGTCACGCACCTCCCCCAGGTTGCTGCCTTCGGCGCGCGCCACTTCCTCGTGACCAAGGCCGGCGACGGTGCGGGCGCCTGGAGCGACATCGAGGAGGTCCACGGCGAGGAGCGGCTGCGGGAGCTGGCGCTCATGCTCGGGGGCGACACGCCCGCCAACCGCGCCGCCGCGGCGGAATTGCTGCGGGAATCGGGGGAGTGACGCGCTAGGAGTAGCGCTGTTCCTTCCAGGGGTCGCCGTACATGTGGTACCCGTACATCTCCCAGAACCCCGGCCGGTCCTCGTCGATGAACTGCATGCCGCCCACCCACTTCGCGCTCTTCCAGAAGTAGAGGTGGGGCACGACCAGCCGCATCGGCCAGCCGTGCTCCTTCGTCAGAGGCTCGCCGTCATGCGACCGCGCGAAGAGCACGCCATCCGCCAGCAGGTCCTCCAGCGGCACGTTCGTCGTGTAGCCGCCGTAGCTGTGGACCATCACGACCTTCGCTTCGGGCTTCACCTGCACGGCGTCGTAGAGCGCGCGGAAGGGCACGCCCTCCCAGTTGTTGTCGTACTTGCTCCAGGTGGTGACGCAGTGGATGTCGCTCGTGTCGGTCGTGTTCCCCAGCGCGTTGAACTCGTCCCAGGTGAACTTGCGCTCCTCCTCGACGAGCCCCCATACGTGGAAGCGCCACGTCTCCTGGTCGAGCCGGGGGATGGCTCCGTAATGGAGCACGGGCCAGCCGGCCGTCAGCCGCTGCCCCGGCGGCAGCCTGAGCCGGCCGTCGGGCCGAACTTCGCGCGTTGCGCTCTGGGACATGCGCCGAAACTCCAGGAAGGGTGTCACCCCAGCCTACGGGCGGCCCCGCGGCTGCGGCAAGGGCGGACACGTAAAGGCCTTCGCTCAGCGCCGCCTCCCCGCCCCGGCGGCGCGCCACAGCCCGAGCCACTGATCGAACGAGACCGTTCCCGGCCGCGCCTCGCGCTCGATCCCCAGGTCCCGCGCTGCCCGCTTGAAGCGCTCGTAGCCGATCTCCCCCGCCAGGTTGCGGCGCACGCTCCCGCGCCCCTGGCCGAACCCCCGCTCGACGAATGCCTCCCACCGCCGCGTTTCCCCGGGCGAGACGAGCGGCTCCTCACGCAGTCTGGCGCTGAAGAGCACGCAGTCCGTGCGCGGCGGGGGAACGAAGTCCCGCCGCCGGAGCGCGAGCGAGATGTCGAGCTCGAACCACGGCTTCGCCAGCACCGAGACCATCGTCTCCTTCCCGAACCCGCCCCAGCGCATGGCCGCGTCCCGCCCCATCACGAGGTGGGCGGAGCAGGGGCGGTTGCGGGCCCCGAGCAGCAGACGCATCGCCTCCGAGGTGTGCGCGAAGGGCAGGTTCGCGACCACGTGGTACTCCGCCCGCCGGGGCAGCCGAGCCTCGCGAAAGTCGCCGAGCACCGCCCGCATGCGCGGTTCGTCCCGGAACCGGTCCCGCAGGCGCTGCCACAGCCGCCGGTCGCGCTCGATGGCCACCACCCGCCCCGCTCGCTCCAGCAGGGCCTCGGTCAGGATGCCCTCCCCGGCGCCAAACTCCACGACGAGTGCGGGTGGCGACAGCCCCGTCGAGGTCACGATCCGTTCCGCGACCTTCTCGTCGCGAAGCCGGTGCTGGGAGAGCGTTGTGGCAAGGGGGGATCGTCTGGGCATTGCGATGCTCGCGCCGCGCGCAGACGTGTCCGAAGGGGAAGTGGGAGCTTGGGAATGCTGCGGCAACTCGGCCCGATCCAAGCCGTCGGGCGGTGGCGAAGCCGGGTCCCACCGCGGAGGCGGTGGCCCAGGCGCTTAGCTGCGAGTTATGCCTGCTGCCATTCCGCAGGCGAGCGTACGGCTGCGGCCGGCAGCGATCAACGCGCGCCCTGCCGGTCGCGACGCCTCAGCATCGCCCTCGCGATGGCCGTGAGCGGCCCCGTGCGCTTCGCCTCTCGCGCGTAGCTCGACTCGCCACGCTGCACCGCGAACAGCGACGACCACAGGAATGGCGTGTGCTTGCTCGCCAGCATCCAGGGGCGGCGGGCCCGCTTCAGCATCCCGTAGAACATGTAGGCGATGGCTCGCGCCGCATCGAGCTCGGGCTGGATCTCCTCGTCGAGATCCGCCTGGTAGCGACGCAGATCCCCCTCCCCGGCGAGCGCTCCCAGCGTCGCCCGCGCCGCCAGCCGCCCCGAGTGGATCGCGTACGAGATGCCTTCCGCCGTGAACTCGTCGGCCAGCCCCGCTGCGTCCCCCGCGAGCGCCACGCGTTCGCTCGCGACCGTCTCCCCGCCCCGCCGGAAGCGGATCTTGTGCCCCCGTGCGATCTCGACCTCCGCCCCCCGCAGGTCCAGCCGCTCCAGGTACCGGTCGACGAGCCCCTTCATCCGCCCCGCATCCTCGCGCGGCAGCACGATCCCGATCGAGAGCAGCTCCGCCTTCGGGAAGAGCCACGCATAGCCCCAGGGGTCGTATCCGAGGTCGATGAGCGTCGACGCCTCCCTCACCGAGGCGTCCCGCGGGCGGCCCCGCACCTCCACCTCCCACGCCGCGCACTCCGCGAGATCGCGCCCCAACCCCGCCATCCGCCCCACCGGCGAGTGCGCCCCGTCCGCGCAGATCAGCGCCTCCGCTTCCGCCTCGAACCCCTCCGCCCGGATGCGCGCGCGACCGTTCAGGTCCAGCTCGCGCACGACCGTGCCCGTGCGCAGCTCCGCCCCCGCGCGCTGCGCGTGCTCCAGCAGGAGCATGTCGAAGCGGTCGCGCATGACCATGCGCGCGAACGGACCCCCTTCCGAGCGCTTCGTGAACGCCATTGCCCCGCGGGCTGACATCTCAATCCGCGAGACCGAGTCCTCCACCACGCTGTCGATGGGGAAGGGCAGCATCCGTTCCGCGCGCAGGGGAACCCCGCCCCCGCACGCCTTGTAGCGTGGCCACTCCGCCCGGTCCACGACGAGCACGCGGGCGCCGGCGGCGGCCAGCTCGCGTGCCGTCGTGCTGCCGGCCGGCCCCGCCCCCACCACGATCGCGTCGAAGGCGCCCATCCCGCGATTCTAGCGGCGGTGTAGCAGGGCGGCCTTCCGCCATATGACGATGTATAGTCAACATTTGAGGGAAGCGAAGCCATGCCGATGCGGTACTTCTGGATCAACACCATCCCCGTGACCATCACCGCCGCGGCCCTCGGCTGGATCATCGGCGACCTCGTCTGGTAGCCGCCCCTTGCCCCGCGGGACCGCGGGCGCGTACCTTCCCCGGCCATGAGCGGCATCAACACGAGCGCCAGCTACCTGCGGACCGCCATCCTCTCTGCCGGCAATCCCGACGACCTCAACGACCGGGCGGACGAGTGGCTCAACGACCACATCGCCGACGAGGTCGCCTCCATGCAGCTCGCCGCTGCGGGAGGCCAGTCAGGGGACACGCTCTACCTGCTCATCGTCTACAGGGGTGAGCGAAGGGTGCGCCGCGCGTGAGCAAGTTCATCCGCACCCGCAACAACGCCGCCGGCAAGGCCGTCATCGCCGAAAACCGCGAGCTTCCCGAGGCCAGCGCCCACGACTTCGACGTACCCGCAGGGATCGACGGCCGCTGGCTCATCGTCGAGTTCGAGCCCGGCCAGACGACCGGCTGGCACGCCGTCCACTGCGACGTCTACGTCTACATCGCCAAGGGCCAGCTCGAGTTCGCCCTCGACGGGGGCGAATCCGTGACCGTGTACGAGGGCGACCTCGTCATCGAGGGCGACAATACCCTCCACTCCTGGACCAACACCGGCGATGGCCCCGCCAAGGTCTCCGCGATCGAGGTCGACCTGCCCTAGCCAGAGCTTGCCGGGACCGGCGCCTGCGACAACAGCTCGATCGTGTTCCCGTCCGGGTCCCAGCCGTAGACCACGCGGATGCCGCCGTCGTAATCCAGCACCTCGGACTTGAACTCCATGCCCGCCGCCTTCAGCCGCGCGTACTCCTCGTCCGCCGAGTCCACCATCAGGCAGATGTGGAAGCCGCCCACGTCCGAGGTTCGCAGGGGGTTGTGGTCGTAGCCCGTGGGCGCGTCGTACTTGATGACCTCGAGCGAGTAGTCGTTCAGCCGCAGGACCGCGGCCGTGATGTCCGCCCCCGGAATGGCCTGCAGCGTCTCGATGAACTCGTTGTCGAGGTGGAGGCGCGTGCCCGTGTCCTCGAACCCGAGGAGCTTGTAGAAGGCGACCGCGCGATCGAGGTCTCGCACCGTGATCGAGGTGTGGCCGACTCCGCGGATGCCCATTACTGCCCCCTTGAGGCGTGCTGCGGGCCGATGCTAGCGGATGGTGACCCCCGAATCGACCATCAGCCCGTTCCCGATGACGTAACCGGCGCTCTCCTCGCCCAGCAGGAAGGCGCACGCCTCGGCGATGTCGCGCGGGCCGCAGATCGCGCCCGTCGCCGTCTGCTGCGCCATGCGTTCGCGCGCCCCCTCCTCCTCCAGGATGTCCTCGGTCATGCCGCTCTCGACGAACCCGGGGCAGATGTAGTTGACGCGGACGCCGTGCGGCAGCAGCTCGATCGCCATCGACCGCGAAAGCGCCGCCACCCCGCCCTTCGAAGCGGAGTAGGCCGCCAGGTTCGGCAGCCCCAGCACCGCCGCCACCGAGGCGATGTTCACGATCGCCCCCTTGCGCCCGTCCTCGACCATCGAATTCGCCACCGCGTGCCCGATGACGAACGTGCCCGTCAGGTTCACGTCGATAACCTCTCGCCACGTCGCCAGGTCGGTCTCGAGCGAGCCGGCGTAGCGCAGGATGGCGCCGCAGTGGACGAGCCCGTCGATGCCACCCCAGGCCGATCGCACCTGCGCGACCAGCCGCCCGACCGCCTCCGGGTCGGTCACGCTGATGGGCTCGGCGATGACCTCGACTCCGGCCTCCCGCAGCGTGCGCTCCGTCTCCGCCAGGCCCTCGGCGGCCGGGTCGACGATGGCCACCCGGGCGCCGCGCTCGGCGAGCAGCTCGGCCACGCCCCGCCCCATCCCCGAGGCCGCCCCCGTGACGATGATCGCCTTGCCCTCGAACGACGCGCTCACGCCGGCATCGCGCCCTGGCGCCTCACTCGGGGAAGCCCCACTGGGGAAGCGGCGGCGTGCCGCTCATCTCCATGTGGCCGATGCCCTCGCGTCCGTCGAAACGGCAGCGGACCGCGTGCTCCCCGTCCCAGAGCTGGTGCGCGAAGCTGTCGTAGGTCGAGTAGTCGCTCAGGTCGTACTGGTCGTACTCCTCGTGCCAGTCGCCCTGCCAGCCGCCGAGGAACCGGGGCTGGCCGTAGCCCTCGCCGCGGATGTGGCGCGTCGAGTTCGGCTTGATGATCTCGAATTCGAGCGGGTACTCCTCGCCGTTCTCGTCGATCAGCGTGATCGTGGCGGACTGGAATTTCTTCGTCCCGGGCTGGGCCACGATGTCGATGTCCTTGAAGTCGACGACGCGGATCTCCTCCTTCGGGTCGTCGATAGGGAACGTGACCGCGCCGTCGAAGTGGCTGCCGCGGTTGTCCGCCAGCGTCCCGCCGAGTCGCGGCTTGCCGATGAACTCGTCCATCCACCACCAGAAGCCGATGTCGTCGAACTGGATGTGGCTGTGCCAGTGGATCCGTCCGTTGCCGCGCGGGGCGACGCCTCCGCCTCCTGGCGCCGGCCCCGTCCAGCCCTGCCAGCGCTCGCCGCCGAGGCTGGCCCAGCAGCGGTCGCGCTGGCCCCAGGTGTTCTCGTGGTTCACCTCGTACGTCACCCCGTCGACGTTCAGCTCGCCCGTCCAGCGCCCCATGATCTCGAAGTACGGGAGGAGGCCGGGGAGCGTCGCCGAGCCCGCGAAGGCGATCGGCGTGCGCGTCTGCACGGGGCGCAGGTAGGTGTCCATCGTCAGGTCGTAGCTGATGCCCCAGTGGTTCTCGGGCGAGAGCGTGAAGCGCGCCTTCCGCAGCGGGTCGATGACCTCCATGGAGGCCGGCCCCACTTGCTGGTTCACGCGCGCCGACTTGTAGCCGTCGCGCTCGATCGTGCTCGAGTAGCGCAGGTTGTACTGCGTGTCGCCGTGCACGATGATCTGGCCGTTTTCGATCATTCCCGTGTTGGGCCAGACCGGCCAGTTGGCCCCCACGATCCAGCGCCCTTCCACGTCCATGCACTGGAACCAGTGCTGGTCCACGTAGCGCGGGTCCGTGTCCCGAAGCGCGTCCACGGGGCTCGGTGTCTGGTGATAGAAGTGTTCGTCGAGCTCGGTCAGCATCGTCATCGCTCTTCTCCTGGCTCTCTTGCCTAGATGCTCAGTCGGACCACGCCGTAGCTTGTCTGGTCCCCGATGGTGACCTCGCAGAAGTGCTCGATCGCGAACGGGTTGATGTGGCCGGAGTCGTTGTCGAGCAATCCCGCGACGGCCGCCACGTCGGTCGTATCGTGCGTCTCCGTCTGGGCGACGCCGTCCTTGTACTCGATGTGGCGGAAATCCGGATGCCCGTACCCGAGGCCCTTCGCGTAGATCGTGGTGAGTGGCTTCAGCGTTGCTTCGTGCGTGCCGCCATCCCAGTCGTGGACCTCGACTGAGCCGCCCTTCAGCCGTTTGCCGTCCATCTCGAAGCTGAGGGAAGGCACCGCGTCGGTGAATCGGATCGGCTCGCCATCGCCGTGGGGACCGGCGCCACAGCCATCGAAGCGCGTGCGCCCGCTGTCGTCGTTGAGCCCGCCGACCGTGCCGGA
The DNA here is from genome assembly GCA_034428315.1 of Dehalococcoidia bacterium. GTDB lineage: Bacteria > Chloroflexota > Dehalococcoidia > Tepidiformales > Tepidiformaceae > UBA2991. The sequence continues at coordinate 23,038 of DAOUID010000297.1, read as the reverse complement.
GTGGCCACCTTCGGCCTCGATGCGCCAGAACCACCAGGAGAATCCTCCGGTGAGCGCCGCCAGCCAGAGCGAGTGGCTCCCGATCGAGCTCGGCGGGCGTCCCAGGTGGGGCACCTGCCCGAACACGGGCCGGACCCCCCACGAGCGCTCGCGCACGCCCACCGCCCCCTCGACGGCGATCGTCTCGCCCTCCACGGTCACGCTGCCGCTCGCCGTGCCCGCCTGCGAGTACTGGTACAGGTCCCAGATCACCTGGCGCCCGTCGCGCCGGTGCTGCACCGGTCCCGCGACCTCCATCGGCTCCAGCTCTGATGTGAACTCCAGGTCGAAGCTGATCGCCTGGCCGTCGGACGGCTCCAGCGCGAACCGCCACGCCCGGAACGGGTCGACGATCTCGGCGCTGATGCCGCCGACCTCGCGGCGGTCGCGGTCGCCGTCGACGCGTCGCCCGAAGCGCACGTCGTACTGCTTGCCCCCATAGGCGACGCTGGCGGCCGCGTCCATGGTGGCGGTCGGGGGATAGACCCCCATGTGGCCCGCCACGCTCAGCGAGCCATCGGTCGTGCCGATGTGGAACCAGAGCTCGTCGACCCAGCGCGGATTGCGCCCCTCGACAAGCTCCATGTTCTCGACGATCTGGTGGATGGCGTAGTCGTCCAGTTCCGTTGCCACGGTCACCTCTTCGTCGCGGTCCTGCGGGCGCGCGAGCGCCCCGCCGCGAAAGCTCCGCGAATCTAGACGAGCGGCGGGCGCGTTTCAATGCGCCCCGGAGGCTCCGGTGGCTTCCGGGACTGGCTCGGGTCGAGAAGCGGTGGCCCTAGCGGCCCTTGAACGCCGCCGCGCGACGCTCCTGGAAGGCGGCCACGCCTTCCTTCGCGTCCTCCGTGTAGGCGAGGTCGTCGAAGAGGTCGTGCTCCAGCTTGAGCCCGTCGGCGAGACTCATGTCGAGCCCCTCACGCATCGCCCGCTTCGCCGCGCGCAGCGCCAGCGGCCCCCGCGAGCAGAGCGTCTCCGCGAGCTGGCGAGCGGCTGCCTGCAGCCGGTCCGCCGGAACGACCTCGTTCACGAGCCCGTACTGCAGCGCCGTCTCCGCGCCGATCTGGTCGCCCGTGAACACGATCTGCGAGGCGATCGCCCAGGGCAGCTCGCGCGCGAGCCGCTGCGTCGCGCCCCAGCCGGGGATGAACCCCAGGGTGATCTCGGGTGCGCCCAGGCGCGCCCCCTCCGCCGCGATGCGCAGGTCGCACGCCAGCACGATCTCGAGGCCTCCGCCCAGCGCAAGGCCGTTCACCGCCGCGATCAGCGGCTTCGTCACCGTCTGGCCGCGCATGATAGTGTCCGGCTCGTCGTAACGGTTCCCGCGCGGGTCGTCGATCAGCGTCGGGATCGTCTCTTTCAGGTCCGCCCCCGCGCTGAAGGAGCGCCCGCCCGCGCCCGTGATGATGCCCACCCAGACGTCATCGTCGGCCTCAAGCCTGGCGCAGGCCTCCGAGAGCTCGCCCCACGTCTCGAGGTCGATCGAGTTGAGGGCGTCCGGTCGATTGATCGTGATGGTCGCGATGTGGTCGCTGACCTCGTAGAGAAGAGCCACGCCTGCCTCCCGCTAGTCGTACTTGAAGAATCCGCGCCCGCTCTTGCGGCCCAGGTGGCCGAGCGAGACGAGCCGTCGCAGTGTTGTCGGCGCCTTGAACCGCGCTTCGCCGTACTCCTCGAACATGGCGTCGCTGATGTGGATCATCGTGTCCAGCCCGATCAGGTCCGCCGTCGCCAGCGGCCCCAGGGCGTGGTTCAGCCCCACCTTGCACGCCTGGTCGACATCCTCGGCGGAGGCGATGCCGCCCTCCACCATGTGGATCGCGTCGAAGATGAAGGGCACCAGCAACCGGTTCACGATGAAGCCCGGCGAGTCCTTCACCCGCACCGTCAGCCGGTCGATGGAGTCGCAGAACGACATGGCCGCGTCGATCGTCTCCTGCGAAGTGCTCTCCGAGGAGATCACCTCCACAAGCGGCAGCACCGTCGGCGGGTTGAAGAAGTGAATGCCGATGACCTGCTCGGGACGCCCCGAGGAGGCCGCCATCTCGCTCAGGGAAAGAGAAGAGGTGTTGCTCGCGAGGATCGCGTCCTCCTTGCAGACCCCGCCCAGCTGTTCGAACAGATCCTTCTTGACGGGCAGGTCCTCGACCACCGCTTCGATGACAAGGTCGCTCTCGCTGAATTCATTGAGTGAGTCGACGCCCTTCAGGCGCGCAAGCGTGCGGTCGTGCCGCTCGCGGCTGAGCCGCCCGCGCCCGACGTCGCGGCCGAGGCGTCGCTTGATCGTCGCCAGCCCCTGCTCGAGGCGCTCCGGTTCCGACTCAGTCACGCGCACGCGGTACCCATGGGCGGCGCAGATCTGGGCGATTCCCGCGCCCATGATCCCGCAGCCAACCACGCCCACTTCCCGAATCGTCATCAGCTTCCCTTCCTGGCCGCCAGGTCCGCGCAGTCAGGCGGACCGCCCCGCATTGTCGCACACGAGCACTGATCGCTCCGGCGTTCAGGCGATCTCGTGTCCGGCGAGCGCTTCCAGCGCCTTTACCAGCCCGGAGTGATCGAGATCGCTCCACCCCTGCGCGGCGCAGGCGTTCATCAGCTCCTGCGCCGTCGCTGCGTTCGGCAGGCTGATGCCCAGCGCACGAGCGCCCTGGAGCGCGAGCCCGAGGTCCTTCTGGTGCAGCGCGATCCGGAATCCCGGGTCGAAGGTGCGCTCCACCATGCGCTGTCCGTGGACCTCCAGGATGCGCGACCCCGCGAACCCACCCATCAGCGCCTCGCGCACGCGCCCGGGGTCGACCCCCGCCTTCGAGGCGAAGAGCAACGCCTCCCCCACCGCCTCGATCGTGAGTGCAACGATGATCTGGTTCGCCACCTTGCAGGTCTGCCCTGCCCCCACGTCGCCCACCAGCGTGATGTTCGCGCCCATCAGCTCCAGCAAGGGGCGCACGCGTTCGAACGTCTCCCCGCTGCCCCCCGCCATGATCGTGAGACTCGCCCCCTTCGCCCCCACCTCGCCCCCGGAGACGGGCGCGTCGAGGTAGTCGCAGCCCTTCTCCGCGATGCGCTCGGCGAACTGCTTGGTCTCGATCGGCGAGATCGAGCTCATGTCGAGGACGGTCGTCTCCGCCTGCAGCCCCTCGGCCACGCCGCCCGCCCCGAAGAGCACCTCCTCCACGTCGGGCGTGTCCGGCACCATCGTGATGACGACCTCGCTCCGTGAGGCAGCCTCGGCGGCGCTCGCGCACTCCGTGGCGCCGCCCTCCAGCAACTCCCCGGGCAGCGGCGAAACGTGCCGCACCACGAAGAGATCGTGGCCCGCGGCCTGCAGATGGCCCGCCATCGGCCGCCCCATGATTCCCAGCCCGATGAATGCGATTCGTGTCATGGTGTCCCCTTAACCCTACTGAACATAAGGAGCGAGCCACCCCAGGCCCGCTTCGGTTGTCGTCGCCGGTGCGTACTCACACCCCACCCAGCCCTCGTAGCCGATGGCGTCCAGGTGGTCCAGGAAGAAGCCGTAGTTGACCTCGCCCGTGCCCGGCTCGTGGCGGCCCGGGTTGTCCGCGATCTGGATGTGACCGATGACGCCCAGGTGCTCCTCGACCGTCCGCGCGAGGTCGCCCTCCATGATCTGCATGTGGTAGGCGTCGTACTGCAGCCCCACCAGGCCGCCGCCCACGTCCTCCATCGCCGCCAGCCCCTGCGCGCTCGTGTTCAGGAAGAAGCCGGGGATGTCGCGCGTGTTGATCGGCTCGGTCAGCAGTTGCAGCCCTGCATCCCGGAACGCCTGCCCCGCGTACCGCAGGTTCTCAACCAGCGCCGCTCGCGCCTCCTCGTCGGAGACGCCCTCAGGCTTGATGCCGGCCAGGCAGTTGGCGCGGGGGCAGTCGAGCGCCCGTGCGTAGCGGATCGCCTCCGCCACGCCCGCGCGGAACTCCTCCGCCCGGCCCGGGTGGCAGGCCATGCCCCGCTCCCCTGCCGCCCAGTCCCCCGCCGGCAGGTTGATGAGCGCCTGCGTCAGCCCGTGCTCTGCCAGGCGCTCGGCCAGCACCTCCGCCGGGTTCTCGTAGGGGAAGGGGTACTCAACCGCCTCGAAGCCGTGCCGTTTCGCCAGGGCGAAGCGGTCGAGGAAGGGCGCCTCGGTGAAGAGGAAATTCAGATTTGCCGCGAATCGAACCATCCGGAGCATGATACGGCGCGGTCATCCGAACGGCCCGTTACCAGCCCTCACGGTTCCGCCCGCTAGAATGGAACCATCACGAACGGAGCACGCCCATGTTCATCGCGATGAACCACTTCAACGTCAACCCCGATCGCGGGCAGGACTTCGAGGAAGTCTGGAAGGGCCGTGAGAGCTACCTCAAGGACCTCGACGGCTTCGTCCAGTTCTCCCTGCTCAAGGGCGACGACCCGGGCGACTACATCTCCCACACCATCTGGGAGTCCCGCCAGGACTTCCTCAACTGGGCCCAGTCCGAGCACTTCCGGCGGGCGCACGAGCAGTCCGGTCCCGCGAAGGGTGTGCTCGAAGGCCATCCCCAGGCCAAGTTCTACGAAGCCGTCATCGTCGAGCAGGGAGCGAACGCCCCTGTCGGATGAGTCCCGGGAAGACAATCCGCTCCTCCCGGAGCACTTCCGCCGCGTCGACGAGTCCGACGACTCGCTCTTCTACGTCCAGCCACGCCTCGTCAACCACATCGACGACGCGGCCATCGCCGCCCTCGGCGACTTCTACCGCGAGACCTTCCCCGAGGGCGGCCACCTCCTCGACCTCATGTCGAGCTGGGTCTCCCACCTGCCTGCCGACGTGACCTATGGCGGCGTAACCGGTCTCGGCATGAACCAGGCCGAGCTCGAGGCGAACCCCCTCCTCACTCGCCGCACCCTCCACGACCTCAACCAGGACCCCGTCCTCCCCTACGACACCGACGAGTTCGACGGCGCGATCATCAGCGTCTCCGTCCAGTACCTGACCCGCCCGGTGGAGGTCTTCGCCGAGGTGGGGCGCGTCCTCAAGCCCGGCGCGCCCTTCGCCATCACCTTCTCCAACCGCATGTTCCCGACGAAGGCCGTTCGCATCTGGCAGTTGTTCGGCGACGAGCAACGAGCGAACCTCGTGGCCCTCTACTTCGAGCTCTCGAAGGCGTTTGCGAAGGCCCGCGCCTTCGACCTCAGCCCCGCCCCCTTCCGCTCCGACCCCGTCTACGCCGTCGTCGCCGAGGTGCGCGGTGTGGCTTCTGAGCGGTAAAGTGCCTCAGTTGTTGAGACTGGGAGGGCAAGGAGTGGCATCCACATGGCTCACGTGCGTTGGTCTGGCCTTCGACATCGCTGGAATAGTTGCTATTAGTTGGCGTCCGATATGCATGAAAAATAAAGACATCAAAGCCCGCTATGCGGGTGGGCTTGAGCTGACGGTAGGTAGTATGGCGTTCATTTCTGAAAATCAAGAGGCGATAAGTGCGCTTTTTCTCGAACGAAAGTGGTTGCGTATTGGCGTCCCTCTGATCGTCGTCGGTTTCGTGCTTCAGATACTTGGGGCAGTCTAGTGCGGTGGGGCGGACCACGCTCGCGAACGGTGTGGTCCCTAACGAGTCGGCATCACGTGAAGGTCCTCGGGCGGCAGCTCCACCGTCCACGACTTCTGCCCCGCTACCCCCAGCACCTCGTACGGCCGTGCCGCGATCTCGACCTCGACCGTCTCCCCTAGCGCCGACTCGAACCGCAGCGTGTGCGTCGCCCCGTAGGCGAGCTCCTCGCGAATCGTGCCCCGCACGAGGTTGGGATGGCCGGGGTCGTCCGCGTCCAGCCGCCTCAGGTTGACGCGCTCCGCCCGTATCGCGACATCGACCGCCTCCCCCTCCCGCGGACGCCAGCCGTTCGGCAGGGGCGCCAGTAGCCGGACGCCCCCCGTCTCCACCGCCAGCGCGCCATCCCGCTCCGCCACCACCCGCCCCCGCAGGATGTTGGACACGCCCGTGAGCTGCGCCACCCGCCGGTTCGCCGGCGCCCGGAACACCCGCTCGCGCGCCTCGAACTGCAGCAGCCGGCCCGCATCGAACACGGCCAGCCGGTCGGCCACCAGGTGCGCCTCGCGCAGGTCGTGCGTCACGAAGATGACGCTCAGGTCCAGCTCGCTCCGTAGCCGGATCAGCTCCCGCCGCAGCTCCACGCGCAGGGACTCGTCCAGCGCGCTGAACGGCTCGTCGAGCAGCAGCAGGCGCGCGTCCCGGGCCAGCGCCCGCGCCAGCGCGACGCGCTGCTGCTGCCCCCCGCTCAACGAGCGTGGCTTCCGGCCCCGGAACTCGGTCAGGTGCATCAGGTCGAGGAGGCCCCCGAGCCGCTCGTCTCTCCCCTCGCTCGCCATCCCGAAGGCGACGTTTTCCGCCACGGTCATGTGCGGAAACAGCGCAAGGTCCTGCACCACGTACCCGATCGGGCGCTGTTGCGGCGGCAGGTCGAGGCCGCTGCCGGAGTCGAACACCGGCTCGCCACCGATTGCGATGCGTCCCCCGTCCGGCCGCAGCAGCCCGGCGATGAGCTGCAGCGTCAGGCTCTTCCCTGCCCCCGAGTGCCCGAAGAGCACGACAATCTCGTTCCCGGCCTCGAAGCGGGCGTCGTAGGAGAACTCCCCCAGCTGCGTTCGCGCCTCGAAGTCGAGCGTCATGCGACCCCCTGTCTGCGTGTCGAGAGCAGCCAGAACGCCGCCAGCGCCACGAGCGCCACGGCCAGCAGCAGGATCGCGAGCGCAACCGCCGTGGTCAGTCCGTCCGCGCTCTCGAAGGCGCTCAGGATGGCGAGCGGCATCGTTTGCGTCTCGCCCTGCAGGTTCCCCGCGAAGATGAGCGTCGCCCCCAGCTCGCCCAGCGCCCGCGCCCAGCAGAGGGCCGCCCCCGCCGCCAGCGACGGCCAGCTCAGCGGCAGCACGATGCGCACGAACGTCCGCAGCCGCGATGCCCCCAGCGTGTGCGCGACCTGCTCGTATTGAGCGTCGACGCTCGCGAAGCCGGCTCGCGCCGCGCGCACGTAGAAGGGCGCCCCCACGAACAGCTGCGCCATGATCACCGCCACCGTGCTGAACCCGAGCGTCAGCCCGAACCACTCGTCCAGCGGCGCCCCCAGCAGCCCTTTCCGCCCGAAGGCCGTCAGCAGCGCCACCCCCGCGATCGTCGGCGGCAGCACGATGGGCAGGTCGATGAGCGCCTCCACCGCCCCCTTCCCCGCGAAGCGCGCGTGCGAGAGCCAGTACGCCACGGGCGTCCCCGCCACCACCGCGATCACGAGCGCCACGGCCGAGGTCCACAGCGAGAGCGCCAGCGCGTCCGCCGCCGTGCTGCTCGTGATTGCGTCCCACGCACCGCTATCGCCCAGCCCCCGTTCCAGCAGTCCCGCGAACGGCAGCAGGAAGAAGACCGCGAACACCGCGATCAACAGCGCCAGCCCGGCGTGGGGCGCCCGTGCCCGCAGGGCTATCACGGCGTCGCCCCCACGGCCATGAAACCGTGACGAGCCAGCACCGCCGTCCCCTCCGGGGACGTCGCGAAGGCTACGAACGCCTCGGCCGCGTCGCTCCCGGAGAGGAGCGCGATGCGGTACTCCGCTGCCACCTGGAACCGATCGGGGACCGGCGCCGCGCGCACGCCGTCCGCTGCTGCCAGGTCGGTCGCGTACACGATCGCCGCGTCCGCCTCCCCCAGCTCGACCTTCGCGAGGGCCGCCCGCACGTTTGCCTCGTTGCTCCGCACGTTCGCGAGGACGCGCCCGGCGAAGTCCTCGCCGTAGGCCCCGTCCCCATCGGCGAGGACGAGCGCGGCCCGCGCGTAGCGGCCCGCGGGAACGTCCTCGCCCGCCAGCACGAGCCGTACGCCTGGCGCGGCCAGGTCCTCGAACGAGCCGATGTCGTCGTCGCGCGTCGCCACGACCAGCGTGTTGGAGGCGAGCGCGCGCTGGTCCCGCACGAGACCCCCTGCTTCCAGCGCCTCGACCTCGTCGGGACTCGCGCTCGCGAACACGTCGGCGGGGGCGCCCTCCAGTATCTGCGTGCGCAGCGCCGCCGACCCGGCGAACGAGAGCCGCACCGCCACGTCCGGATGCTGTGCCTCGAAGGCTATAGCCAGTTCCCCGAAGGCGTCGCTGAGCGAAGCCGCCGCGAAGACCGTGATCTCCTCCTCGCTGCTGTCACCGCCGCAGGCGCCCAGTGCGAGCGCGACCGCCAGCGCCGCTGCCGCCGTCGTACGCGGGATCATGGCCGTGCGGCGGCAGCGGAGAGCGTCGCCAGGTGGCCCTGCAGCCAGTCCACCGTCGCCTCCGCTGCCGAGAGCTTCGACTGCGCCACCAGCCGGGAGAAGCCGTCGCCCGTCCGGGCCACCCGCTCCCGCGCCCGCTCGCGATACGACTCGCACACCCCCAACTGGTCCCGCACCAGCGCGACCTCGGCCGCCGGGTCCACGGCGTGCAGCACGTACAGCTTCACCAATAGCTCAAACCGCACCTCGCGCAGCCGCTCCACCGGTTCGCGCAGCCACGCCTCCACCAACCCCTCGCCGTCCGGAGTCAGCGCGAAGCGCTTGCGCGGCGGCCGCAGACCCTCCCGCTCCTCCCGCCAGGTGACCAGCGCCCGACCCTCGAGGTTGCGCAGGTACGTGTACAGCGATCCCTGCTCGATCGGGCAGACCTCGCGCAGGTCCTCGCCCTCGAAGTAGCGCGCCATCTCGTACCCGTACATCGGACGGGTGCGCAGCAGCGCCAGGACCGCGTGTTCGCCGGGCAGGAGTTCGCGTGTCACGGCTCCGGGACTCTAGCGAGCGCCCCAATACTTGGCAACCAAGTATTGGGGCGCGGAAGGGCCCGCAAGGGGAGCCTCCCCAGCCCTTGAAACGGCTGTGAGCGCTAGTCGTTGAGCGCGTACCCCGCCCGGATCCCCTCGAGGCGCGCCTCGACGCCGGGCTTCGTGTCCTCGTGGGTCACGATGTAGAGGTGCTCGTTGCGGATCGCGTCGAGCACGCGCGCCGCGACCTGTGAGGGCGGCATGCCCTGCGCGATCCCCTGCCGGATCGGCTCGGCGAAGTCGGGAACGTCCTCGGGGCCGCCGTGCTCGTCGGGACGGTTCCGGCCCGCCTCCACGATCTTCGTCGCCACCCCGCCCGGGCACAGCACCGACACGCCGATGTTGACCGCCTCAAGGTCGTGGTCCAGGTGCTCCGACAGCCCCACCACCGCCTGCTTCGAAGCCACGTACGAGGCCATCCCCGGAGGCGCGAACAGCCCCGCGCTCGACGACGTGTTCACGATGTGCCCCTCGCCCTGCTCGATCATGCGGGGCAGGAACTGCGTCACCCCGTTGATGACGCCGTCCAGGTTCACGCCCATCACCCAGTCCCAGTCGGAGTCGCTCATCTCGGCGGCGGAGCGGAAGGCGACGACGCCGGCGTTGTTGCAGAGCGCGTGCACGCCCCCGAACGTCTCGAACGCCTTGTCGGCCAGATCCTTCACGGAGGCGCGGTCGGATACGTCGGTGCGGACCGCGATCGCGCTCCCGCCCGTGTTGTTGATGGAGTTCGCCACTCCTTCGGCGGCGCTCAGGTCGATATCGGAGACCACCACCGACATCCCCTCGGCCGCGAACGCGCGGCACAGTGCCTCGCCGATCCCGCTGCCTCCCCCGGTCACCACCGCCGTCTTGCCAGCTCCGAGTTCCATGTGACGCGCGCCTCCCAGCGAGCGCGCATCTTACCGCTTCGGCGCGGTCGCGCGAGGGCTCGCCGGTACACTGCCACCCTCGGAGGAGAGGCCTGCGCGTTCCTGCGAAGCCCAAGCTGTACCACATCGTCCATGTTGATCGTCTGCCCTCGATCGTTGCCGCCGGCCGCCTCTGGAGCGACAAGGCGGCGGAGGCGCGGGGAGCATCCGGCACTACCATCGGGTTGGGCCGTGTGAAGCAGCGGCGGCGCCAGCTGAAACTCGGGAGCCATCAGGGGCTGGCAGTCGGCGAGTGCGTGCCGTTCTACTTCTGTCGCCGGTCGGTCATGCTCCACGTCATCCACAACAGGAGCGACAGGGATCTGCCTTACCGGGGCGGTCAGGAAGCGATCCTGCATCTCGAGGCGGACCTCCACGAAGTCGTGGAGTGGGCAGACGCGAAGGGGCTGCGTTGGGCCTTCACCACATCGAATGCGGGTGCCGGTGGCTTTGACGACTACGCCGACCTCGCGGAACTGCGCAGGGTTGACTGGGACATTGTGCTGGCCGATGACTGGCTGCTTCGTCGGCGGGAACAGACAGTTGATGAAGCGAAGGCGGCGAAGCAGGCGGAATTCCTCGTCGAACAGCGCTTGCCCTGGGATCTCGTGAGGCGCATCGGGGTCCACTCGGCGGGCGTGCGGCGGCAAGTGGAGGCAGTGCTGGCGGACGCCGACCACCTGCCCGATGTGGAGGTGCTGCGCGCGTGGTACCATTGAACGGATGTTCGGAACCATTGAGTACAAGGCTGCCGACCTCTTGGCTGAGGACGTCGAAGCTCTGGTCAACACCGTCAATTGCAGGGGTGTGATGGGCAAGGGCCTTGCCCTGCAATTCAAGAAGAAATTCGGCGCTAACTTTGACGCCTACGCCAGGGCGTGCAGGCGTGGTGATGTCCGCCCCGGGCGAATGTTCGTCTTTGATCTGGAGCAGGCGCCCGTTGGACAGGGTCAGCCTGCGTTGGCGCTGAGCTTCGCCGAGGAGCCTGCTGTCTACAGCGCCCAGGAGTCTCGGCATCCCCGGTACATCATTAATTTCCCGACCAAGGACCACTGGCGAAATGGTAGCCGGATGCAGTACATCGAAGATGGCTTGCAGGATCTTGTTAGGCAGATCAGGATGCGGGGGATACGGTCCGTAGCTGTGCCTGCGCTCGGCTGTGACTTGGGTGGTTTGGACTGGGCGCAGGTGCGTCCCCGGATTGAAGCGGCGCTCGGGGCACTCGAGGGCGTGAGGGTGATCGTGTTCGAGCCGCGGACTGTCACAGCCTGACGCCCCTCCCAACCCCATCCGTGGCACGATAGCCGCATGACCCTGCCATCGGGCGAGTACAGGACGGTCGGCATCATCGGCGGCGGCACCGCCGGCTACCTCACCGCGCTCGCCCTGCGCAAGAAGCTCCCCCACCTGCAGGTCACCCTCATCGAGTCCCCCACCATCCCCATCATTGGCGTGGGCGAGGGCACGACTCCCATCATGGTCAAGTTCCTCCACGCCTACCTCGAACGCGACGTCCACGAGCTCTACGAGAAGGTGCAGCCCACCTGGAAGTTCGGCGTCAAGTTCGAGTGGGGACAGCCCGGCGACTACTACTTCAACTACGCCTTCCACCCCGGCCCCATCCTCGACGCCGTCTACTACGGCGGCGAGTTCAACGAGTACTCCCTCGGCTCCCTGCTCATCTCCAACGAGCGCGCCCCCATCGTCGCCAACGAAGGTGGCCAGCTCACCTCCCTCATCGACCGCATCCCCTTCGCCTACCACCTCGACAACGGCCGCTTCGTCGCCTACCTGAAGGAACAGGCGGTGCGCGACGGCGTCGAACTGCTCGAGCTGTCCGTGACCGAGTTCGCCCCCACCGGGGACGGCGAGTCGCTCGACCACATCGTCACCGACGACGGCGAGGAGCGCCGCTTCGACCTCTACGTCGATTGCACCGGCTTCCGCGCCGAGATCATGGGCGAGACGCTCGGCTCTCCCTTCCACAGCTACGAAGGCAGCCTCTTCTGCGACCGCGCCATCGTCGCCAATGTGCCCCACGGGGGGCACATCAAGCCGTTCACCACCGCCGAGACGATGAACGCCGGCTGGTGCTGGAACACCCCCTCGGTCGAGGACGACCACCGCGGCTACGTCTTCTCCTCCCAGTTCCTCTCCGACGACGAGGCCGCCGAGGAGATGCGCTCGAAGAACCCCGGCATGGGCGACCACCGCGTCATCCGCTTCAAGACCGGGCGCCGCGAGCACTTCTGGAAAGGGAACGTGGTCGCGATCGGCAACTCCTACGGCTTCGTGGAGCCGCTGGAGTCCACCGGGCTCCACATGATCATCCTCGAGATCAACCAGCTCGTCCTCAACTTCCCCCGCTCGAAGAAGGACACCGCCATCCGCGGCATCGTGAACCGCACCCTCAACGCCCACTGGGATGACGTCCGCTGGTTCCTCGCCGTCCACTACCGCTTCAACAAGAAGCTCGATACCCCCTTCTGGCAGGCCTGCCGCAACGCCGTGGACGTCGGCGGCGCCCAGGAGCGCGTCGACCTCTTCCAGGAGCGCACGCCCCTCACCTACCGCCAGTCGCAGTTCTTCAAGCCCGAGGAGGTCTTCGGAGACTTCGCCTACGACGTGCTCCTCCTCGGCCAGCGCGTGCAGGGCCGCTACCTGGAAGCGAACCAGCCCCGTGTCGAGTGGCAAAAGCGCGTCGAGGGGCTGCGCCAGCTCGCCGGGAACGCCCTCACCCAGGAGCAGGCCTTCGAGTCCCTGAAGGGCGCGCCCCGCGAGATCCTCGGGAGCATGGTCACGTCGCCCAACACCTGGGTCGTCTGGCCCTAGGGGAGTCGCGATGGCCGCGATCCAGCCTCCCGCGCCCCAGGGCGCGCGCCTCCACTGGGAACAGGCCCCGAAGCGCCTGCGCGACGCCTTCGAGGCGTGGGCCGGAAGCCCCGTCGCCGAGGCCGTGACCCAGCCCTCGGGATTCTCCCCGGGCGTGGCCGCCCGGCTCCAGCTCGAGAGCGGCCGCCGCGTCTTCGTGAAAGCCGTCGGCCCCGACATCAACCCCGACAGCGCCGGCATTCACCGTCGCGAGATAGCCGTTATCTCGGGCATGCCCGCCGACGTGTCCGCTCCGCGCCTCCTCTGGTCCCGCGACGAGGGGGAGGGCGGCTGGGTTGCGCTCGCCTTCGAGGACATCGAGGGCGACCACCCCCGCCAACCCTGGGACCTGCGCGAGCTCGACCGTGTCCTCGAGGCCCTCGTCCGCCTCGGGGACCGGCTCACGCCCTCGCCCCTCCCGCCCGAAGCCGCCCCTCGCGCCTTCGTGTCCTTTCCCCAGACCTGCTGGACCATCCTCCGCGACGAGACTGGTCACCGCCGGCGCTCCCTGCCCCCCTGGTTCCGGCAGAACCTCGACCTCCTCGCCGGCCTGGAGGCGCAGGTGCCGAAGGCGATCGAGGGCGACACCCTCGTCCACTTCGACATCCGGGCCGACAACATCCTGCTCACGGACGATCGCGTCTGGTTTCTCGACTGGCCCCACGCCTGCGTCGGCGCCGCCTGGGTCGATGCCGTCGTCATGGCCCCGAGCGTGACCATGCAGGGAGGCCCGCCACCCGAGGAGATACTCGCCGCGCATCCCGCCTGCCGCGCTGCCGACCCCGATGACGTGACGGTGGTCGTGGCCGCTCTGGCCGGCGCCTTCACCGAGTGGGGCTCGCGGCCGCCCCCGTCGGGCCTGCCCACGCTGCGCGCCTTCCAGCAGGCGCAGGCCTCCGTCGCCCGCGACTGGCTCCTGAGGCGGCTGAGCTAGCCCTGTCCCACAGCCTTCGCGATGCGCTCGTTCGCTTCGGCCGCATCCTCGAACGCAATTGCCTGGCGGCTCAGCACGGGATACAGGGCGAAGATCGGGGTGTTGTACGGGATTATCGCCGACTCGACGCCCTCCTGCAGGGCAAGGTGCAGGTTCACGTAGTTGTAGCTCATCCCCTCTTGCCAGGGCTCGCCGCCGCTGCGCTCGTACTCCTCGGTCGTCCCGAGGCCGTAGGTGCGCGTCATCAGGCCTGTCGCCGCCGTCAGCCCGAGGCCGTGCAGCTCGGGCGCCCCCTGGATCAGGATGGAGACACGCGAGGCGTCGAACCACACCTTCAGGTTGCAGCTCACCTGCACGTAGGCGCCCAGGCTGCCGAGGTGCTGCAGCACCGTCAGCGGGAACGCCAGCTCCGGCGGCGCGTTCCCGGGAGCGGGACCGCTATAGCTGAACTCCGGCTCCTTCACGCGTGAAGCCGAGACGTACACGAGGTTCGGGTCGTCCACCGGCACGCCTACGACCGTCCCGTCGCGGTCGCTCGTGAGCTGCCCCATCTGGTAGCGCAGCGGGAACGAGTAGCCCTCCTTCCCGAAGAAGATGCGCACGCCCGTCTCCAGCGGATCCCGGGGCGAGCGGCTCAGCTTCAGGTCGAACGGGAGCAGCACGTGGAAGGCGTGCGTGCGCGCGTTCATGAACGGGCCGCAGGCGCCCTCGAACTCCTTGTGGATTGCCGTGTTCTCCGGCTCGAACTGCTGCGCCGGACCCGTGTAGTTCTGCGCCCGCCGCGCCTCGGGAGTGAGGTGGTAGCGGTCCTGGTAGTGCGCCGCCGCCCGCTTCTGGGCGATGTCGCTGAAGTACTCCGGGACCATGCTCTCCACGACGATGTGCTCCCGCCCCTCCGTTCCCGAGCGGTTCACCCGCACGGCCTCGTGGTAGCGCTCCAGCTCGTACGCCGTCTTCCGCAGCTCCTGCCCCACCTGCGCCTCGACCTGCGTTCCCGCCAGCCGCGTCCGCGGCAGCAGCGCCTGCGCTCGCTGCAGGAAGTCGAGCTTCGCGCTGTAGCGCCGCGGCTCCGGCGCGAACGACTGCGCCGCCGCCAGCAGCAGGTTTACCTGCTCGTCCGGGAGCAGCCCAAGCGCGTCGAGGTCGTTCTCCCGGATGAACGCAGCCGCCAGGGGCGCGAACGCCTGCTCCCGCCGGATGCCCAGCGTGAGCAGGTAGTTCAGGTAGCCGCGCGCCTCCTGCGGCGTCATCGTTTCGGCCATGCGGCTCGGATGGTACACCCGAGCCCGGCGGTTTCCGCTACCATCCCGCCCACGCACGCCAATCGCGCAGGGGAGGCCCGCTCATGGTCGGACAGGCCGAAGTCGAGATCGCACGCAAGCTCTTCGAGGAAGGCTGGAGCGGAGGGCACGTCGATGCGCCACTCCAGTTCATGACCGAGGACGTCGTCATGCGCGACATCGTCGGCCACGCCGAGCCCATGCGCGGTCACGACGCCGTACGCGAGTTCTGGGCCGCCGCCGCCGACACGCTCAAGGTGCTCCCCGAGGAGATTTACGTGGCCGACAGTGGCGTCGTCGTGATGTGGATGGCGTACGGCCAGATCCCCAAGGACGCCGAGGAGAACGCGGGCCGCTGGGGAACCGCCGAGGGCGTGTCCCGCCTCGAGTTCCGCGACGGCAAGGTCTGCCTCGAGGTCGACTACTGGCACGGAGGCCAGGGCGTCTGCGACGACTGGAAGGCCCACTGGGAGGCGCGCCGCGCCCGGCCCTGGCGCGAGCTAGGCGCCATTACGGGCGCCTAGCTCGCAACCGGCGCCGCTACTCGACGGCTGCCGGCCGGGTCACTTCGATCGCGCTGCTCCGCAGCCAGGTCCCGACCGGCAGATCGGCCGGCAGGTACCGGATGGCGGGCGTGATGTTGAAGCCGTTGACGTCGCGGAAGCCCAGCTGAATGCGGCCGTCCGCCAGGCGCCGCGCCCGAACGAATCCAATCGAGGTTCCGCCCAGCTCGACCTCGCTGGTGATGTGCCAGACGCCCGTCCTTGCGTCCGCTCCGAGGAAGCGCTGCGCCGGCAGGATCTGGAAGCCGCTGCCGAACTCCACGCCGTGCTCCACCCGTCCGTCCTCGGTCAGGCGCGCGATGATGCGCAGCTCGTACGGGGGTGGCGGTGGGGGCTCGACCGGCTCCACTTCCGGCAGGTCCGGCGCGTTCAGGGCCGTCAGCGCTGCGCTCTCGATCGCCAGGCGCGCCAGGAAGCGCGCGTTGGCGTTGTCCACGAAGAGCGCTCCGCAGAGAGCAGCGTCCACTCCGTACCCGAACACGGGCAAGGCGGCGCGGACCTCGGCGTCCAGCGCGCTGAAGCGCTCGAGCCTCTCGTCCGCATCGGCCCCGCATGCCCCCTCGAAGGCGAGCCCGCGGGCCATCCTCACGACCCGCCTGTCCGCCCATCCTGCCTCCGCTTCGCGGGCGGCCCTGACGATGTTCGCCCCGGTGGCCACCGGCGCCAGGATGCGCTCCGCGTAGGCCAGCTCGGCCTGCAGCGCGAACGCCTCCTCGAAGGAGAGCGCCTCGCCGCCCGCGATCTGCTCCTGGAGCGCGCTCCACGAAGCGGCCAGCGACGCGTACTGGCGTGCGGCCTTGTGCCCGACCATGAGGACGAAGTCCTCGACCTCCACCGGGTTGATGGCCTCGCGCCGGGCGGGCGGTTCGCCCAGGTCCGACTCGGCGATCAGGCGCTCGTACTCTTCGGCGAAGATGTCCAGGAGCGTGGTCGAGGAAGCGTTCTTGATGTCGACCTCCAACGCCTCGTCCGCGGCCCACAGGCCCTCGAGCCCCGGCCGCTCAAAGATTCCGGCGAGCACCGTCTCCGCCACGGCCGCGGTGTAGGTCGCCTTCGCCTCCGCCAGGGCCTCGATCTCCGCCTCGGCGTCCGCGACGGAAACCACTGTGGTCGTGACCTCGCCGTCCTCGTCGTCAGCCGCCTCAACTGTGTACTCCGCGCCGTCCACGGACACGGTGACCGGGCCGTAGATGGGGCCGCTGAGCACTCGCAGGTTCCGCCAGAGGCCGTGGAACGAGCCCGGGTTGTCGTACCTGCCCTCGTCTTCGACTAGCTGGAAAGCCTGCGCGCCGAGGAAGACCCATGAGTTACCGGGCCGGGGGAGAGCGACCTCGATCGGCTCGATGCTGGGAATCGCCGTACTGGTTGCGCTCGCCAGTTCGGGGCTTGAGTGGTAGCTGGCTCCAGCATTCCAGACCGTCCCGGAAACCGGGACCTCCAGGTCCGCGTATGCGCGCGGCCCGATGGCGTACACGATGACGAACCGATCCTCCGGGAGGTCGCCCCCGCCCACATTGCCGACACGGAAGTCGACGATGAAGGGCTCTCCGGCAATGACGACGTCCGGGGCGAGGCTCTCCTCCACCTTCACGATGGGTTCTTGCTGGGCAGCCACTTCGTCGACCAGATGGACGGTCAGCTCGAAGTCCGCCACAAGGGGCTGGAGGTCACCCTGCAGGTAGGTAGTGGCCTCGATCAGGTAGACCCCGGCGGGCAAGTACCCCTCGATGCGCGAGTCCCGGCCGCCCGCTCCGTCGTCGTTCGCCCCGATAACGCCTGCAGGCGACGCCAGCGACAGCACGGGATCGCCGTGCTCGGACGTGAGCTCGATCCGGACGCGCCCGCTTGCCGGGAGCACGAACGAGTAGTTGTAGGCCGGGTGCGTTGCCTCGATCCGCGAGCCGCACGTCTCGACCGTCCAGACCCCGGTCGCCGTCAGGTCGGTCTCCGCCGTCAGCACGCCGAGGTCGATCGCCTCGCATCCCTCGACGTAGCCGACGTTGAGCGAGAAGTCCGCGGGACCTCGCCCGCGGCCTCCCACCGTCGTCGCCTCTATCCGGTAGGCGCCCGGCTCAAGGTCGCGCTCGATGCGCGCGTTCAGGACTGCCGCTCCGTCGTCGTTGTCCGCGATGCGATCGCCGGCGCCGCTCAGCAGGTACAGGTACGAGTCGGCCTTGCTGGACAGCAAGTCGATCCGCACGCGGCCGGTCTCGGCGACCTCGAAGCGGTACGAGTGGGCATCGCTGCCGGCGCGGAAAGCGGACTCGCAGTCCTCCGTCGTCCAGCGGCCGGTTGCCTCAAGCCTCTGGGTTTCGCCTCCGAGCGTGCCGAGGTCGGTGACCTCGCACTCCGGATCCTCGGCCGAGGCCACATGGGGGGCCTCCAGGACAAGGAGACCGCCGATCAGGGAGAGAGCGACGAGCGCAGTCGCCAGCAGTCTTCCGCCAAGCCGGGCGGCGAGGGGGGACGAACTATTCGAAAACATGGGTACTCCGGGTTCGAAAGTGACTCAATGGAAATAGAGTCCCGATGGACCGCACCAAGGCTAGAGACTTACCCCCTGTCGGGCCAGTCCGCCCGCTTACCCGTGGCTTCGTTAGCGCGCCGTAAGCAAGCCACGCCCCCGGCGCCCGTACACTGGTCGCCATGCCCCTCCGTGCGTTCGCCGCGCTGGCTGTCGCCCTGGTCGTGGCCGCCGCCTGCGGCGGCGCCTCCGCGCCGGAGCCGGCCCCCCGGGCCACCCCTCCCTCCGACCCCGTGACAACTGCCCCCGAAGCCACCCCACCCTCCGACCCCGCGACAGCTGCCCCCGAAGCCACCCCAACGCCACCCCCCGCGACCGGCACCCCGAGCCAGGATCCCGGCCCGACGCGTACCCCCACCCCCTCGCCCACGCCCCTCGTCACCCTTGAGGACATCACCGACGAACACATCCTCGGCCTCATCTACTGGAACGAATTCGAGTTCTGGAACGGCTACCCCCTGGTCGGCCAGACCTCGCAGCTCGTTCTCGATCTCCTCACCGCCATGGCGAGCGACCCCGACGACACCTGGCTTCCCTATCTCATCGACCTCTCCGCTGTGCCCGTCCCCTACAGCCGGTACGCCTACCTGAAGCTCATCGACAAGGTTCCCGACCACCCCTATCCCGTGTTCCCCCTGACAGAGGGGTTGGGCATGCGCACGCCGGAGGACGACACCCCCCTCTACGTTGAGTTCAAGCACCGGCTCATTACGGGTATCCAGCAGGATATGGGCGCATTCGTCGACCCGGACAAGCCGCGAACGCTCTCCGCGCAGGAGGTCTTCTGGGGCGGCGTCCGCGTGGACGGCATCCCCCCGCTGGAGTTGCCGAACTTCGTAACAGCGGGGGAGGCCTCCGAGTGGATCGGCCCCAAAGACCGCGTCATCGGCGTCGAGATCAACGGCGATGCCCGCGCCTACCCCCGCCGCATCATCGACTGGCACGAGATGGTGAACGACACCGTCGGCGGCGTCCCCGTCTCCCTCGCCTACTGCACCCTCTGCGGCAGCGCCATCCTGTACGACGGCCGCGTTGGCGACGAGGTCTTCCGCTTCGGCACGAGCGGCCTCCTCTACCGCTCCAACAAGCTCATGTACGACCGCACGACGAACACCCTCTGGGACCAGTTCACCGGCGAGCCCGTCTGGGGCGATCTCGTCGGGAGCGGCATCCAGCTCGACGTCCTCCCCGTCGTGCATACGTTCTACGACAAGTGGCTCGCCGAGCACCCCGATACCCTCGTGCTCGACATCGACACCGGCTTCGGCCGCGACTACCGCGAGGGCGTGGCCTACGCCCGCTACTTCGCCAGCTCCGGCCTGATGTTCCCCGTGCCCGACCGCAGCGGTCCCCTCGCCGTGAAGGACAGCGTGTATGCCGTGCGACTCCACGGGCAGGTCGTCGGCTACCCCATCCTCCTGCTCGGCAAGGAGGACTTCCTCGAGGACGAGATCGGCGGGGACGCGGTCGTCGTCTTCGCCACCCCCGACCGTTCCGGCGGACGCGCCTACGCGGCCCCCGCCGAGCGGGTGGTCGCGTACGACGCCGCGACGGGCATCGCCACCACCGAGAGTGGCGCCCGCTGGACCGCGACCGAAGGCGCGCTCATCGGTCCGGCCGGTGAGGAGCTCGAGCGCCTCCCCGGCCACAACGCCTTCTGGTTCGCCCTCGTGAACCACGCGCCCAGCTTCCGCGTCTACGAGGAGGAGTCGCCCGAGACGACGCGGGTGACCTCCGGCTGCAACCTCTTCGCCTACCTCGAGGGCACCCGCATCGCGGCCACGCCCTGCACCCTCTAGCGCCCGACTCCCCGCCTGCGGCGTAGGATTCCGCCACAGGAGCAAGAACGATGGCGCTTCCAGAACAATGGGACCTCGAGGTCGACGTGGCCGTACTCGGCTCCGGCGCAAGTGCGACGACGGCCGCCATCCTCGCCGCCGACAACGGGGTCGAGGTGGCCCTCCTCGAACGCGCGGATGTCGTAGGCGGCACGACCGCGCTCTCCGGCGGCGTGCTCTGGCTTCCCAACAACCACCACATGGCCGAGGCGGGAATCGAGGACTCACGCGAGGATGCGCTCGCGTACCTCGACTCCCTCTCCCTCGGCATGATGGACCGCGACCTGATCGAAACCCTCGTCGACACCGGCCCCGAGATGCTGCGCTACATGGAGGAGAACACCCCCGTCTCCCTCCACGTCTTCGAGGGCTACCCCGACTACCACCCCGAGAATCCCGGCGGGAAGCCCGAGGGCGGTCGCTCCCTCGACAACGACCTCTTTCCCTTCGAGGAGCTGGGCTCCTGGGCCGAGCGCATCAATCACCAGCCCGACGCGATCTTCTTCCCTGCCACCATGCTGGAAATCGACACGAAGCGTGTCGACGACGTTCCCCCGGAGGTGATGGCAGAG
Source organism: Dehalococcoidia bacterium (assembly GCA_034428315.1). Taxonomy (GTDB): domain Bacteria; phylum Chloroflexota; class Dehalococcoidia; order Tepidiformales; family Tepidiformaceae; genus UBA2991. The sequence continues at coordinate 2,682 of DAOUID010000297.1, read as the reverse complement.
CGGCGGGCCCGCGACATGCGCTCGACCGGGCAGGCGCTCGCCGGCTCCCTTATCAAGGGCTGCCTCGACCGCGAGATCCCCGTCCACACTGCCACCCGCGCCCGCGAACTCGTCCTTGACGACGGGGATGCCGTTGTCGGCGTGCGAGCGGAACGCGACGGCGCCGACTACTTCGTGAAGGCGCGCAAGGCCGTCGTCATCGCCTCCGGCGGCTTCGAGTGGAACGAGGAGCTCGTGAAGGCCTTCCTGCGCGGCCCCATGACCGCTCCCACCTCCACCCCGGAGAACGAGGGCGATGGCCTGCTGATGGCGATGGGCGCCGGCGCCGCCCTCGGCAACATGAGCGAGGCCTGGTGGATCCCCGGCATCCACGTCCCCGGCGACGAGATGCGGGGCCGCACCTTCGCCCGCCTCATCCTCGCCGAACGCACCTGGCCGCGCTCCATCATCGTCAACCGGCAGGGCAAGCGCTTCATGAACGAGGCGGCCAACTACAACGCCGTCGGCCATGCCTTCCATACCTTCGATCCCAACACCTTCGAGTTCATCAACCTGCCCGCCTGGCTCATAGTCGACAGCCTCTACCAGCCCCCGATCGCTCGCCACAACGTCGGCCCGGACGCCCCCGACTGGATACGCCGCGCCGACACCCTCGCCGAGCTCGCGGCCCAGATCGACGTCGATGCCGGCGGGCTGGCGGAGACCGTCGCGCGTTTCAACGAGGGCGTCGCCCGGGGCGAGGATCCGGAGTTCCAGCGCGGCGTGAGCGCCTACGACAGCTACAACGGCGACCGCTGGGAGAAGGCGCCCTTCACCACCCTCGGCCCTATCGAGACGCCGCCCTACTACGCCGCCCAGATCGAGTCCGGCGCCCTCGGCACCAAGGGCGGCCCGAAGACCAACGAGAAGGCGCAGGTCCTGCGCGCGACCGGCGGCGTCATCCCCGGCCTCTACGCGGTCGGGAACGCGATGGCGGGAGTCACCGCGATGGTCTACGGCGGCGCCGGGGGCACCCTCGGGCCGGGCATGACGTTCGGCTACATCGCCGGCAAGAGCGCCGCCGAGGAGCCGGATCACATCGCCTGAGCGGCCCTCTGCCAGCCGGAGTTTCCCGTGTGACCGGGCGCCGGTAGGCTGGCCCGCGGGGATGCGGCCCGCCCTGAGCGGCGCTTCCGGCCGCCCCCGGAGGAACGATGAAGGTTCACGAATACCAGGCGAAGGCGCTCTTCGCGAAGTACGGCGTCGAGGTCCCCGGGGGGCGCGTCGCTTCGACTCCCGCCGAGGCTCGCGCGATCGCGGAGGAGCTTGGCGGCAAGGTCGTCGTCAAGGCGCAGATCCATGCCGGGGGACGCGGCAAGGGACGCCTCGTATCCGAGGGCGAAACCGCCGCCATGTACGAGCGCCTCACCACCGACCCAGCCAGCAACGAGGGCCAGGTCCGGGGCGATCGTGTCGGCGGCGTGCGCCTCGCGAGCACGGCCGCCGAGGCCGAGCAGGAAGCCGCCAACATCCTCGGGAAGCACCTCGTCTCCATCCAGACGGGTCCCGAAGGCAAGCTCGTGAAGAACGTGCTCGTCGAGGAGCAGTCGGCCGTGGCCAGCGAGTTCTACCTCGCCATCATCATCGATGGCGCCCAGGCCGCCCCCCTCATCATGGCCTCGACCGAAGGCGGCCAGGAGATCGAGGTCGTCGCCGCCAACGATCCCGATGCCATCGTCCGCATCCCCGTGAACGCCGCCTCCGGCTACGAGCCCTACGTCGGCCGGACGCTGGCCGCGCGCCTGGGCCTCTCCGGCGAGCAGGCGGCGGCGCTCAACAAGCTCGTCGGCAGCCTCTACCGGGCCGCCGTCGAGAGCGATGCCAGCCTCGCCGAGATCAACCCCCTCGTCGTCACCGAAGAAGGCCGCGTCCTCGCCCTCGACGCCAAGTTCACCGTGGACGACAACGCCCTCTACCGCCACGAGGACCTGGCGGAACTGCGCGACAAGGACGAGGAAGACCGCCTCGAAGTGCTCGCCGACGAGCTCGGCGTCGCCAATTTCATCAAGCTCGACGGCAACATCGGCTGCATCGTCAACGGCGCCGGCCTGGCCATGGCCACCATGGACACCATCAAGTTCGCCGGCGGCGAGCCCGCCAACTTCCTCGACATCGGCACCGTCAACGACCCTGCCCGCGTCGTCAACGCCATCCGCGTCATCAGCGAGGATCCGTCCGTGAAGGCCATCCTCGTCAACATCTTCGGCGGAATGGCCCGCGTGGACATCATCGCGCAGGGCGTCATCGACGCCGAAAAGGAACTCGGTCTCGACGTCCCCGTCGTGATGCGTCTCGTCGGCACGAACCTGGCGGAGGGCGAAGCCCTCCTCGCCGAGGCCGGCCTCGACGTCATCCGCGCGGAGAGCCTTGGGGAGGCTGCCGAGAAGGCGGTCGCCGCGGCCGGCGCCGCCTGACAACCGGCCTTCCGCGCGAGTGATGCGTTGATGCGCCTCGTGGTAGCATCAGCGCATCATGCGTACCACGCTCAACATCGACCTCGACGTCCACCGAGAGCTGGCCGAATACGCCGCCGCCCGGGGTATCAGCATGGGCGAGGCGGCCAGCTATCTCCTCGCTGCGGCTCTCAAGAAAGAGGAAGCCAAGCCGAGGGACGCCGAGCCCTTCGAGTGGGGCTCCTGGAGC